>JAJZIF010000326.1 GCA_021810735.1 Acidobacteriota bacterium | reverse complement strand
TTGGTTGCGGAATTGGTTGGCAAAGGCGAGCGCATCCTGGATTGTTGCGCTGCGCCGGGCGGCAAGACGGCGGTGCTGCTTGAAAAGAATCCAGAGGCGCGCGTGCTGGCCTGCGATATCCATCCAACGCGCTTGGCGACCATGCGGCGGCGGCTGATCCTGGCATCGCGGCAGGATCGCATCGAGTATCGCGTCGTCGATGCAGCGACCCTGACGGGCGTTGGCCCATTCGACAGAATCCTTTGCGATGTTCCCTGTACTGGGACGGGAACGCTGGCGGGCAACCCAGAGATTCGCCATCGCCTGCAGCCACAGGACCTCATCCGTCAAGCCGAGCGTCAGCGGATGATTCTCGCGGCTGCACTCCGTCTGCTGGCGCCGGGCGGACGGCTGCTCTATTCCACATGCTCTCTGGAACCGGAAGAGAATGAGGCGGTGGTCGACGCGTGTCTGAACTCGGCAGACAATTCGATGCGTAGATGGGTTCGGCTGGATCTGCGCGCGGAGTTTGATCGGCTCGAACAAGAGGGAATCGTCCGCGGCGAAGCGGTTGCGGAATTGCGCGCCACCGGGTTGCGCGACGGCTATCTGCGCACGTTGCCCGGGCTGCATCCTTGCGACGGTTTTTTTGCGGCGCTGATCGAGCGCCACGAATAGATTCTTTATTGCGGGACGCGAAAAATCATGGCTGGACCGCAAGTTGAATCGTCGCGCTTACAGGAATGCGGCTGCCGGCAGCGGGAATCTGCGAGATCACGGTACCGGTGGGAACCAGCGCCGAGAATGACGTTGTGGGTGGCGGCGAGGGTAAGCTGGGTGCAATTCCAGCAGCGGGTAGACTGGATTGTGCTGTCGCGGAAACCGCGCCGGCGACGCTCTGCAACGGCGCAAGTTTGAATCCAGCATGAACGACCGCGAGGGCCGCCTGGGTGAAGGTCTCGCCCGTGAAGTCTGGCATCACATCGGCATCCTCAGGAGGCGCCACGGGTTGCGCCGTCAGCAGGCTGACTCGTGGACCTTGCACATCGGTCGCGCGTGCGGTGGGAGTCTGGGCAATTACGGTATCTTCCGGGGCATAGGCATATGGCAAGGCGACCACATTGCCAAGCTGCAATCCAGTACGCCGGATCGTGATCGTGGCCATGGTTTCATTCATTCCAATCACTGCGGGAATCGCGGCCTTTTGCGGCCCCAGGCTGACCGTCACTCGTACCCGCCAGGATTTGCGAACCAGAGTGCCGGGCACTGGGCTCTGCGTCAGCACGTCCCCCGCTGGTTCCATGGAGCTATAAAAACGGCCGTCGATCCCGGCTTGGAGACCGCGCGAACGCAGTTGCTGGACGGCCTCTGGCAGGGTCAACCCGGACAAGGACGGTACGCGCACTTCAGCGCCGTGGATGGCCAGTCGCATGGTGATCAGGGCGGAGATCAGCGCGATCGTCAGCAACAACAGAACCGCGGAGAATGCGCGAAAGATTTGTAGCATGGGAGGCGTCTGCTTTTACTCTAGAGCCGATTTACAGATACTGTAGTTAAAAATGAGATGAGTCATTCTGAGCGAAGCGAAGAATCCAGAGGGTGACGGCGGCAATGACCAGGCGCATATCGTCTGGATTCTTCACTCCGCTGCGCGGAGCCTGCCCTGAGCGTAGCCGAAAGGTTCAGAATGACTCCCTTTCACAAGTAACTACACCTACTGTCAATCCGCTCTAATCGCCGTCCGGATCGGCATGGTGAGGATGCTGCTGCAATAATTGCCGCGGTACTGGCCGGTTTCCCATTGCGTCGCGCCACAGAATGATATTCAGCTTCTGGGTATCTGCCATGTCCGCGTGGGTAAAATTCATCTTCGCGGACTGTTTCGCGCCGTAACTCCTGGCCGTATTCGCTTCATAAATCCGGCCATTATCTCGATTTACGTAGTCGGCGCTGAATGCAGGCTGCGTACCTGTGCCGGAAAATTCCGCCGCCATCAACGGCGCGAAGGCGTCGTTATTATTCATCGGCGGCAGACCGAGCAGAGTTTCCAAGGTATGAACCGCGCTGACGGTTGTATAAAAATGATCGTCCACGAAAGGTTGGCCGTCGGGTGTGGGGCGTGGCGCGTATTTGCTGACCACCAGCATCAGGCTGCGATGCGCATCCACATGATCGGCGCCGCTCTGTGCATCATCCTCCAGAATGAAAAACGCGGTATCGTTCCAGAACGCGCTATGAGAAACGGCGTCGACAGCCCGGCCTACCGCCAAATCGTTATCCGCAATCGACGCTTCCGGGCGCGGCATCCCAGGGGTGGTGCCGGCCGTATGATCGTCCGGCAACCGCAGCATCACAAATGCGGGCATCGTGTCTTTGCCATGAGCGCGATCGGCCGCCCACTGGCGAAAGTGCGCAAGAAACTCCGCAACCCGAAATTGGTCGGGCACGCTGAGTTCGAAGTCCTGATAAAGCGGATCGAAGTGGCCAACCAGCTCCGGCTTGGTCGCAACATCGCGTGCGATCAAAGGAATCCTCCACGGATATTGACTGATTCCGCCGCCATAGTTCGTCGGTATCGGCTCTCCCTTGCTAATCGAGCTATGTACGCAAGCTAAAGGATTCGGCTCTGGAGTCCCCTGAAGCGGCGTACCCGCTTTCGGCGCTTTGAGTGTGTCCTGGCAAAACTCCGTGGCAACAAATTCGCCAAAGTGGTAATAGGTCTTGCCATGCCGTGCCAGATTCGTCCATAGGTAACCACTGGCCGGTTCGTCGACATCGGAAATCTTTTCCTGGAGCGGATACCCGTTGGCAACTACGCCTTCGTAGTCATAGCTTCGTTGGTCGCTGCGGTAGCTTTGTTGCCAGGTCTTTTCTGTGTAATCGCTGGTAATCGCAGCCGTGGACCAGACATGGCCGTCGCCGGAGACTTCTCCCGAGTCATAAAAGTTATCGAGAACTCCGAACTGCTCCGCGAGTCGATGTTCATTTGGCGTGATCGCCCACCCGTACATTGTCAGACTCGGATCTTTGTTACCCGTCTTCAAATCACCAAAGATCTGATCGTACGAACGATTTTCTTTGATGATGTAAATCACGTGGCGGATGGGGTTCCCGCCGGCGCGAAAAAGTATCTGCTGCTGCGCCGCGCGCATCCGATTGCTCCGCATCACCTCGTCGCTCAATTGTTCCAGATGTCGATCGACGCCATCTCGGTCCACGGCGGCCATGGAACCATACAGCAGTGTGGCAATATAGGTAGTCGGCGGCCGTTTGGGCGGCTCTATCCCGTTGACCATCCCTTCGCTAGACGCGGAATGTCCAGGTGGCCAGAAGTTATTGGGGCCGGTTCCCTGCCCTTTATCGGTCGCTACATACAGATGACCGGCAGTGGCAATCAATGCCGTGGGATACCACTCCGTCGGAATGAATCCGAATGCATGGATAGCAGCGTCGCTTTTCTTGGTAAGCGCGTGCGGATTGAAGACGGCAATCGCATTCAAGCTGGCATCGGCTACATACAGGCGATTGCCGTCCGGGGAAAGCGCCAACGCATTCGGGACCGCTCCAAAGTACGTCTGACCGGGCAGCCTCGTATCGAAAAATCCCGTGGTATTCATGGCGTCTTGGTGTCGCTTGCCGAGTGCCACAGCCGCAACCGAATCCCGGTTCGCCAACGCAACGTACAGAATGGATTCGTCTGCATTCAGAGCCAATGCCGTCGGATGGGAGCTGGGATCGATGGAGTCGCGTGGCGGCAACAGAGGCAGCATCTGCAATACGCGTCCGCGCACCAGATCCAGCTCGGCAATCTCCGAAGCATTCCAGAGCGCGACAAATCCACGCTTTCCATCGCGGGTAGCAACCGTGGCGATGGGGTAGGAAGCGGGTACCGTACGGCTGGTGGAGAGATCGAATCGATACACGACCTTGCCATTGGAAGCATCTATCAGCAATGCATCATCGGAAAGATTGTCGGCAATCAGCAGTCGATCGCCATCCTTGCCAGGAACCACGGTCAACCCGGAGGGAAAGGGATTCGCCATGCCGGGAGGCAGTTGCGTGTGCTCCATTTCATTCTGCTGTTTCTTATCCGCCAATTTTTGTAGCGGAATCGGCATAACCCGCTGCTCTGTCACCTGACCGGCGTCGAATCCGTAGACGAGGATACCGTTCCCGACAGCGTCTTTGCCATCCGGCAAGGGATGAGTCAGCGAAGCGATGCTGACATAGAGATGCTTCCCATCGCTACTGAAGGCCAGCCCGGAGTACAGGGTCTGCGGCGCACGGCGCGACGTGGAAGCATTGGGGAAATCGAGCAACTTGCCCGACTCCGTATCCAGGACAGCGATGGACTGCTCTCCCTTGGATTCCGCTGTCCCGTACCCAGCATTCACGATGGCGACATAGCGTCCGTCCGGAGAAATAGCCATCGCCATGGGCAAGCTATTGGTCTTTTGCGGAGCGCCTGGCACCGGCTCCAGCAGCATTTTGCTGCTCGGCAGCGGAATTGTTCGTGCCGGAGCCGTTGGGTTTTGCGCGACTGTCGAACTGGACAGCAGCAGACAAGCCGTCAGAACAGCGGAGCAGGAGCAGATTCTAGCAAATGTATATGTCACGACCCATCCACCATATCAAATTCATGCAGTCTCTGTACGGAATGGGCGACTGGATTCAACAGATTTTCAACCTGGGAACGGTGCAAAACAGTCGCTTCCACCAGTGCTCTCACAGGCAAGAATCTTCAAACTGACTGCAATTACAAAAGTCTTACATTCAGCACTAAATGTCGCTGCTAGCCTTGAATCAGCAGACGATCTTGATTCTTCTTCTGAGGTATTTCGTGGCATCCATACTGAACGATGTGGTCGAGGTGAACACCATCGCGACTTCTCCCCTTCCATCTTCGACCATACAGACCACCGAAGCCTCTTTCATTGGGACCCGGGTTGCTGTCCCCACGCACATGCCACCGGCAGCCACTGGGCGCGCCAAATCGTCTCTCCCGGTGCTTGGAAGAGCGACGCAGGATAACGGCGTTACATGGACGACGGCCATTTTTCTGGCTATCTTCCACGTGGGAGCGATTGCATCACTATTCTTCTTTAGCTGGAGCGCACTGGCT
>JAJZIF010000325.1 GCA_021810735.1 Acidobacteriota bacterium | reverse complement strand
AGGCGGGTTCAGATACAGTCCAACGATGTCCCGCACCTTGTCGATGAACAGCGGGTCTTTGGACAATTTGAACGTTTCGCTGCGATGCGGGGCCAGCGAAAAGGCGCGCCAGATGCGGCTGATCGCGGTCTGGTTGATGCCTGTGGCTTGGGCCATCGTGCGGGTGGACCAATGGGTGGCGGCGGGCGGCTTGCTCTCCAGCGTGCGCACGATCACCTGTTCGATCTGCGCATCGGTAAGCTTGCGCGGCTGTCCGGGACGCGGCTTATCGAGCAGCCCGTCCAATCCCTGCTCATCAAACCTGCGCCACCATTTACATACCGTTTGAATACACGCATGAGTCTCTCGGGCGATGGCCGTAGCCGTCAGTCCCTCCGACGCGCGCAACACGATCCGCGCTCGCAGCGACAGGGCCTGGGCGGTCTTCCTTCTCCGCGTCCAGCCCCGCAACGCGCTGCGCTGCTCTTCGCTCAACTCCAACTCCGGCAATCGGCGTCCTCGTCTCATGACCTCGCTCCTGTCATGTTTAGACGCTTGTTGCTGTAAATAGTTTAACGAATTAACGACTCAGGACACTAGCTTGAAGAGTCGGCCAAAATTGAGTCGACGGACAAGACAGGTAAGTGAATCTCGGCGCAACAGCCCGATCCGTCGGTGCGGTTCTCCAGGGTCAGCGTGCCTCCGTGCCCCTCAATAATTTGGAGAGCGAGAATCAGCCCGACGCCCATCCCTCCAGGCTTGGTTGTGTATAGCGGAACAAAAATATTGGCCGGGTTCGCCAGTCCAGTCCCGTTGTCCTCCACCTGAATGACGATACGGTCGGATTGGCGTTCGCAAACAACGACGACCCGCGTTGCAGTTTTGTCGTCATGCGGCTGCAGCGCTGCATCCACCGCATTGCGCACCAGATTGATGAGCGCCTGCTCCAGTTGGGCAGCGTCGGCGTAGATTTTCAAGTCATCCGCAACTTCGAGAACGATTTTGGCCCGCGTCTCCAAATGGCAGACCCGTTCCAGCAGTGGAGCGGCGGCGAACATGGTCTTGACCGGCGGAGGCAGCTTGGCAAGCTGGCTATAGGCTTGCAGAAAGCGATTCAGCGACTCGGCGCGCTCTTCGATGATGGCGAGCCCATGCTCCATGTCCACTGGATTTACTTCCTGCTTCGCGCCAACGGATTGACTCATCCCATCTGTCGCCTGCGTCGCGTAGATGCGCATCATGCGCGAGCGAAGACTGCCGGCAATCGATTTGATCGGGGTCAGCGAATTGTTCACTTCATGCGCCAGAACTCGGATGAGCCGCCGCCATGCCTGACGTTCCTGCTCGCGCAGGACGCCGCTGACATCGGAGAGCAGCAAGAGCGTGTGCGGCATTCCATTTTGATAGAACTTGCTGCGACGCACCATCCAGCGGCCTTCGCGTCCGTGCATGGTGAGTGTCACGACACTATTGTCGGCGCAATCGAGGAGTTCCGTCAGGCCCAATGAACTTGCACTGCGATGCAGCATGGAGTCTGCGGGCAACTGAAGCATTTTCCTGGCTGCCGGGTTGGTCAATTGCAGCTCTGCCGCCGCGTTGAAGGCGAACACGGGAAGGTCCATGCTCTCGACGACGCGCTCCAGTAGCGCAAACGTCTCCGATTCGCGATGACGGCGCAGGCGAAGATCGCCGGCGAGCTCATTGATCTGCGCGGCCAGATCGCCCAGGGCATCTCCCTGGCCGATCTCGCGAGCACGAAAGGAATACTCGTTTTCGCGCAACGCTGCGACGACATTCGAAAGCGTCTGCAATGGCCGAACGATATGGCGGAACACCGCCGAACCCAGCGATGCCAGCAGAAGGAGAAGGACAGCCAGAGCACTCAGCCAGACCACAATCGACGCATGCCATAGGACCAAGGCGACAGTGCCGAGGATGAGTGCGGGGAGAGCGAACAACACGAGAAGCGCAGCCAGGCGGACCTCAAAGCGAAGCCGCGGGACCCTGAATCCGATGGAGGGGCGAGGCCGTACAGAAGCGGCCGGTCGAGCCCGCTTTGCGGCGCTAGATACCATACTTTTCCATTCGCCGGTACAGCGCGCCGCGGCTCAAACCCAGGGCCTCGGCAGCCTGGCTTACATTGCGAGCATGCTTCGCGAGGGCTTTGCGGATCAAAATGTTCTCCACCGCCTCCAGGCTCATTTCGTCGATGGAGTTGGAGCTACGACCGGATTGAAGATTCAAATCCGTCGCCAGAATGCGGCTGCCGCGACTCATAAGGACGGCGCGTTCCATGGTATGTTCCAGCTCGCGCACATTGCCCGGCCAGGAATGATCGAGGAGCGACTGCAAGGCTGTTGGGTCTAAGCCTTCAATGGATTTGCGATAGCGGGCGGCATATCGCGCCAGAAAATGCGCCGCCAAAATTGGAATGTCCTCTGCCCGCTCGCGAAGCGGAGGCAGGTGGATCTCCACGGTATTCAGCCGGAACAGCAAATCCGGACGGAAGCGGCCTTGCTCCGACTCCTGGGTCAGGTCTGTATTGGTGGCGGACAGTACACGGACATCGACTTTTCGCGTGCGTGAGGAGCCAACTCGTTCCAACTCTCCCGCCTCCAGCACTCGCAACAGTTTTGCCTGCTGACGCAGCGGAATGTTCGCAATCTCATCCAGAAACAGGGTGCCTTTGTCGGCGAGTTCAAAGCGCCCAATGCGGTCCGCGCGCGCATCGGTGAACGCACCTTTCACGTGGCCGAAGAGTTCACTTTCAAATACGCCCTCGGAGAGCGCGCCGGTATTGACGGCGATCCATGGCTGCTCCGCGCGTGCAGAAAGCGCATGCAGGGTGTGAGCTACGATCTCTTTTCCGGTGCCGTGCTCGCCGGTGATCAGAACATTCGCGTCGGACGGGCCAACGCGCGCCATCGCATCCAGAACAGGTTGCATGGCCGCCGATCCGGCAATCATCTCCGGTCTGCCGGTCGCCCGCAGGAGCTGGTTCTCCGCTTCCAGCAGTTGTGCGCGACGCAAGGTTCGATAGAGCGTGACCTGGTTTTGCACGACCGTCAGCAAGCGCGCATTTTCCCACGGCTTTGCAATAAAGTCTCGGGCGCCGCGGCGCATCGCCTCGACCGCCAGGTCCACACTGGCCCAGGCTGTCATCACAATGACGGGAAGCTGCGAATCGATCTCCAACACTTGCCGCAGCAGCTCCATTCCTTCATCGCCGGAGGTGGTGTCGCGGGTGTAGTTCAAATCCATCAGCAGCGCGTCGTAGGATTGATTGCGAAGCGCGTGCAGCGCGGCTTCCGGAGAACCGACTGCATCCACGTGGAAGCCTGCCGGCTGGAGTAACAATGCTAGCGCTTCAAGAATTTGCGGTTGGTCATCGGCCGCCAGCACCCTGGGCAGGGACGCGGTCGGGGCCGGATTCCGATCGAGAAGCACGGGTTGTTGCGCCATGGCATCTCCTCATCTTACAGTATCGCCGTTTCGCGTGTTGCGCGCCGCGCGCCCGCCTCCTACGGGCGAGGGACGACCCCAGTCCGCGCGTCATCCATCGAGATATGACGATGCTCCAGCGTCATGCCCGTCGCCAGGTCCAGTTGCACCCGCGCCTTTTCGTAAGCGGTCATCGCGCCCACCAGGTCGGACTCCGCCACGGCAAGGTCGTGTTGCGCGGAGAGCGTCTGAAATGTGGACCCGGCACCCAACTTCTGCTCCTGTTGCATGATGCCAAAGGTCTTCTGCGCCAGGTCGCGCGCCTTGGTCGCGGAGTCCACCCGCGCCCGGCCCTGTTCCAGCGCGTACTGCGCGTTCTCCACTTCAATCAGAATCTGCTTGCGCGTCTCCTGTTGATACAGTTGCGACTGCCGGAATTCCAACTCCGCGCGATATTGGTCGGCCTTCGCGACGCGGTTCCGAATCGGTATCAGAAGCTGTCCGCCGACAAAATATTCCTGCCCGCTATTGTTAAACGCATTCTCTAGGACGCCGCCAAACCCAGTCGGCTGGACAGAAACGTTGGGCGGCAATGTACCCGAGGAAAACCCCGCGCCGTAGTTTGGATTGAGCTGGCCGCCCAGCGCATTTCCCGCATAATAGGCAACCATGTTCACCGTCGGCAGCAGGGCGTTCCTCGCGGTCTTTAACGTGATTCGATGGTTTTTCAGGTCGATTTCCGACTCGGCAAGCTCCGGCCTGTTCCGCATCGCCTCGGCAACCAGGTCCTGTACCTGCGTCTGTGCGAATGCATCGTCCATGCGTATTTGCGAGGTCGGGACCACCGGCATCGCCACCAATAACGGATCGTCCAGGTTTTTCGTCAGGGCATTTTTCATTAGCAACTGTTGCAGTTGCAAATTGGTCTTGGCCACCGTCAAATCTTGATCGCGCTTGGCGACTTCGGCCTCGTCCCGCAACACGTCCATCTCCGGGACGGCCTTCAACGCGAACTGTTTTTGCGCGTTGTCATAGGTCTGTTGGGCAAATTGCAGCGACCGCTCCTTGACCTGCTCGTCTTGATACGCGTTGAACAGGTCCCAATACAGGTTCTCAATCTGCGTGGTGGTTGCGATCACCTGGGCCTTGAAGGCGAGGTTGGAAATCTTCTGGTTGTTCTTGGCGATGTGGATGTAACGCGTATTGGGTAAAAATCCGAACCCGGCCAGCAACGGTTGCGTGATTTTGAATTGAAAGGTGGTAGAGAGCGATGGCGACAGATTGAAAAACGGACTGTTCGCCGACAGCCTTTGGTTGTACAGCAGCACAGTCAGCCGCGTGCCGGGAGAAAATGCCTGCCGATAGGCAAAGTTGCCATTGGTGGTCACCGTCTGGAGCGAGGGCACGCCGTAAATCTGCTGGTTGATGACGGGCAGCGTCTGATGGTCCACGTTCACCAGGCCCGTAATGATCGGATCGAACGAATAAACCGCCGTCCCTGTTCCCAGCGTGGATTGCACCAGTCCCGACGCGCCCGCGCCCGCGCCGCCCGCACCGCCGGTAGTGCCGCCCGCGCCCGCGCCAGAAGGCGCCGCGCCAATGCCGCCCACGCCCGCACCCGGCGTGTTCTGCACCACGCCTGTATTCACGCCCAGCGTGAATCCACCGCCCTTTGCGCGCTGCAAATCGATCGC
>JAJZIF010000324.1 GCA_021810735.1 Acidobacteriota bacterium | reverse complement strand
CGATCTCTTGAAAGCGCACCGCATGGAAGGTGAAATGCTGGCTGCGCGAGCGGATAGTTTGCGGAATGTCTTCCGGCTGCGTGGTCGCCATCATGAAAATGACGTGCGCCGGGGGTTCTTCCAGCGTTTTCAGCAGCGCATTGAAGGCGGCATCGGTGATCTGGTGGGCTTCGTCGAGGATGTAGATCTTGTAGCGATCGCGGGCGGGGCTGTAGCGGGCCCCTTCCCGCAGTTCGCGAATTTCATCGATGCCGCGATTGGTGGCGGCGTCGATCTCGATGACATCCATCGCATTGCCGGCGCGAATCTCGGTGCATGCGTCGCAAATTCCGCATGGCTCCGGCGTGGGGCGTTGGGGCGTGCCCTGCGGTGTGCGGCATTGCAGCGCCATGGCTAGAATCCGCGCGATGGTCGTCTTCCCGATGCCGCGATGCCCGCTGAAGATGTAGCCGTGCGCAATCCTGTCCTGCGCCAGCGCGTTCAGCAGCGTCTGCGTGACGTGGTCTTGTCCGATCACGTCCGCGAAGCGCTGAGGGCGATATTTGCGCGCTAAAACCTGATAAGCCATAGGGTCGTATGAAGGAACGTTGGTTATGCGTGGGGTCCGTGACCAGCCCTTTGATTGTATCGCTTGCACGGCTGTGCAGGGTTCGTGTCGGTGCGGTCCGCGAGGGGGGCTTTCTTCGCTGTCATCGCGCGGGAATAGCGGTCGTTTCCGGTCATCGATCGCGGCTGATATCAGTGGGCTTTTTGAGATTTCTTTACTTTGCCGTGGGACTCTCCGTGCCCGCTGACACGCAAAGTCCGTTTCTTGTTACTTTCCTTACCTGCGGTTTTCGCGGTCTTTGTTGCATCCGGCGGTGTGCGTTTGGGTGACGCCGGCTTCTTTTTCGCTGCGGGTTTCTCTGTCCTGGTTTTTACCGGCGGGTGTCGGCGCAGTTCTTTTTCCGCCAGCCGTTTTCGGCGTCGCAGCTCTTCGCGGGAATACATTGAGCCGCGGCATTTCTTCGCTCCACAATTGCACGGAGCCTCTTCGTCTCCGCCGTCGTAGAGGCAGTAATCGTAGCAAAGCTCCTCGCCCGCGGCGATGTCGCGGATGGCCATGATCCACACGCGGCCGTCGATCTCCTCCGTCTCGCAATTCGCGTCGCAGGAATGGTTGATGAACATCGCCGTCCCGTGACCGTCGATGACCCTGGAACCGTCGCCGATGCCGAATAGATAGGTAACCGGTTTATTCTCATAGCGAAGATCGGCTTCTTCCTTGTCGATCAGGGGGCCGGTGTATTCGACGACGCGCGTACCTTTAGCAATGGGCGTCGTGGTATAGCAACCGGCGGCGTGAATGGCGGAGGAGCGAATGATGAGACCCATGGGATATTGGAAGCAGAACAATGGAGTATAGCAGTCGGGGAACCGAGAAAATTGTCCCGGCATGGCAATGAATTCGTCTACCCAAATGGACGGAAAACCGTCCAGAATAGTAGGTATGGTGTTTTCTAGAAGGATCGCCCGCATTTTGTACGTGTTGGTTGGACCGCTCCTGCTTCTGGGCGCCGCGTGCATGCTGGGCCAGCAAAGCAACCAGAATGCTCCGTCCAACGCGGCGACTGCCAACGGACAGAGCAAGACCGGCCAGCAATCATCTAGCCAGGCGCAAGGTCCCGGCAGCAAAGGGTCGACTCCTGCGCCAGCACAGAACGACCAGTCCACGGGCAATTCGTTTCCCATGGCACAGTCGGAGGCAGCGGCGAAGGCGAATGCGCAAAAGAACGCGCAGCCGACACCGAGCGATTCTTCCGCTGCTTCCTCAGGCTCGAACTCCGATACGTCGAAGGCTGCGAGCGGCGATGGAAAATCGAGCCAGAAACATGATAGCCCGGCGGCGCAGGCCAATCCTTTTCCTGAAGCACAATCAAAGGCGGCCGCGAAGGGCGACCAGGGGGGTGCAACGGGTGGCTCGGGAAATTCGCAAGCCGGTTCGTCTTCTCCCTCCGGCGGATACAGTTCCAGCGACGCGCATCTGCCAGCGCCCGATGTGGGCCAGGGAAATCTTGGCACCCATGAAAAGTTGGATTCCTTTACCCGGGATCAGACGCAGGATGGACGCGTCCTGGACGACCTGAATGTCGCCGATCTTTACATGAAAAACGGGAATTATCGCGGCGGGTATATGCGCTACGAGGACGCGCTCCAGTACGATCCGCAAAACGATACAGCCCTCTACGGCATTGCGGAGGCGCTGTGCAAGGAGAATGTAACCAGCGAAGCCATGGCCCACTTCAAGAGTTATGCGACGAACAATCCGCAGGGAAAATACGCCAGAGATGCCGAGAAGATGCTGGCGCACCCGGAAAAATGCGAGCACAACCGCTGAGTCAGCGATAGAACGACAGATACCATGCGATCGCCGGCTTGCCGGCGAAGATGGCCAGGATGCCTGCGCCGGCAAGAAAGCTGCCAAAGGGAATGCGATCGGAGCCGCGGGCTTTGTGCCGCGCCAGCAACACGATGGCGAACAGCGCGGCTAACAATACTCCCACAAAGTAGGCGAACAGGGCGAGCGGCAATCCCATGAATGCCGCCATCATCGCCAGCAGCTTGACATCGCCCAGGCCGAGGCCCTCCCTGCCGCGCACGATGCGGTAAAGCGCCCGGACAAGCAGCAGCATGGCTGCCGCAATGGCGGCGTCTTCCAGCGTTCGGATGGCAACGCGCGCATGGAATCGAATTCCCGGAGCAAAAACTTTCAGCAGGAAAGCGACTGCGATGCCGGTTACGGTGAACGTGTCCGGCAGCAGCATCGTCTGCCAATCCATGACAGCCAGCCCAAGCAAGAGAAAGCAGGCGACGGCATCGACCAGCGTTTGCCACACTGGACCAGTATGCAGGACGCAGGCCATGAACAAGGCAGCCGTGGCCAGCTCCACCAGCGGATATTGAATGGAAATCCGCGCATGGCAAGCGCGGCAACGGCCATGCAGCCATAGCCAACTGAGGACCGGAATATTGTCGCGCGCACGGATGGGCGCGCCACAGCGTGGGCAATGGGAGCTCGGCGTAACAATCGACCGATGCGCAGGCAGACGGGCAATGCAGACATTGAGAAAACTGCCGAACATCAGACCCCCCAGCAGAGCGGCGGTCACGACGACCCAGACGGGAATGAAAGCGACAAAAGGCACGCAGCCGCAGTATACGCAGGGGACGAGTAATCTACAGCATCCGATGGGCCGGTCTAATCGTAAGATGTGGAGCATGACGCAAACTTCGCATCGATCCAACAGACGGCCAATACCTCCGTCCTCGCAGACCGAACAAGACTCGCTACAGCAGGCGTTCACGCGCGCGATAGAGATCATGGCTCGCTTGCGCGGGCCGGGCGGGTGCCCGTGGGACCGCGAGCAGACATTCGATTCCATCCGCAGATATACCCTCGAAGAGACCTATGAGGTTCTCGATGCCATCGAACATAAGGACTGGCCGGGACTGAAGGATGAACTTGGCGACTTGTTCCTGCAGGTGCTGTTCTACGCGGAAATGGCGCGGGAAGCAGGGTATTTCACGCTGCAGGATGTGATGGACAGCCTCAGCGAAAAACTGATTCGCAGACATCCGCACGTATTCGCCAACAGAGAGGGAGTGGAGACCTCCGCGCAGGTAGTTGCAAATTGGGAAGAGATCAAGAAATCGGAGCGCGCGGAATCAGTCAACCCGAAAGAGACATCATTGCTCGACACTGTGCCGCGCGCGCTGCCGGCGTTGATGGAGGCCGGCAAACTGGGGAGCAAGGCGGCAACGATTGGCTTCGATTGGGAAAGCGCCGAGCCAGTTTTTGACAAGCTTCAGGAGGAGTTGAACGAATTGCGGGAGGCGATAGCGAAGGACCGCCGTGACCAGCAGGAGGAGGAACTGGGAGACGTTCTGTTTACGGTCGTCAACCTGGCCCGCAAGCTGGGAGTGCAATCCGAATTTGCGCTGCGTGGATCGAATGCGAAATTTCGGCGCAGGTTCGCGGCCATGGAGCGATTCGACACAATGGCCGCGCCGCTGGCCCAACTCGCTCCCGAGGAACTGGAGAAACTCTGGGACGGCGTCAAAGCTCGTGAAGGAAAGGACCCAGCCGGTGAGCAACCCCGTTGACAAGATGATCGAAATCAGAAAAATGATTTCCATTCCAGATTTGGAAGCCTGTGTTGCTCTGCAACAGTCGGTATGGCAATTCGCCGATCTCGATGTGATCCCACGCAGAATCTTCGTAGTGGCGGGCGCCATTGGCGGTCAGGTATTTGGCGCATGGGACGGAACGAGACTTGTGGGTTATGTTGTGGCCGTACCAGGCGTGCGCGATGGATTCTCGTACCTGCATTCGCACATGCTGGCCGTGTCGCCGGAATATCGAAATCGTGGCATCGGCAAAATGTTAAAAATTGCGCAAAGGGACGATGCGATGGCGAGGGGAATCAATTTGATCGAGTGGACATTCGATCCGATGGAAACAAAAAATGCATATTTCAATATTGAACGGCTGGGCGCGGTGGTTCGACGCTATACGCCTGATTTTTATGGCCTCTCCACCTCTCCATTGCATGGCGCACTCCCCACCGATCGACTGCACGCGGAATGGTGGTTGAAATCAGAGCGAGTGGTGGCATTGATGGCTGGGCAGGATATGCCGGAATGCAGCATAGAGGAAACTATTACTGTTACATATGAGACTGAGCAGACGAGTGATACACTCCAGCCTCCCTCCGTATTGGCGTTAGAATTGCTGTTGAAAGTACGGCGGCAATTTCTTGCAGCCTTTTCTGGTGGTTTTACTGTTTTACGGTTTCAAAGATTGTCCGGCGACTCCGCTTGCTATCGGCTTGGGCGCTGGGACGAATCCAGCGCGATCGTTCGCGGCTAGCCGGATGCCGGATCGTATCGAAGTTTGCGACCGCTGCGATTGGATTTAGCTTTCGGGAGAGTGTTTGTGAAGATAGACAGCGTGGTTCTGCGCGAAATACGGATGCCTCTGGTGCAGCCGTTTGAAACCAGTTTTGGGCGCACCACCGTACGGCGTATTCTCCTGGTGGAAGTGCAGAGCGAGGGTGTTACGGGGTGGGGGGAATGC
>JAJZIF010000323.1 GCA_021810735.1 Acidobacteriota bacterium | reverse complement strand
GGATGTTCACGTCAACATTTTGAACGAGGCGCGTCGCGGCAAAATCCCCTATCTCGATGCCATTCGTCGGGGTGTCTTCTGTGAACTTGGAAAAGGCGATGTGGACCTGGTAGGCGTAATTCGCGAGCTCGGAAAATCCAACTTTGATGGCTGGGCCGTTTTTGAGCAGGATATCGACACTACTCTACCGGACGCCGATCCGTTGAAAAGTGCGGTCGGCAGTCGCAATTACTTGCGCGAATTCGCAAGTCTTTAGAGCGGATTTACAGATACTGCGATCAAAATGGAAGGAGTCATTCTGAGCCCTTCGGCTACGCTCAGGGTTAACTCCGCGAAGAATCCAGAGGGTGACGGCGGCAATGACCAGGCGCATATCGTCTGGATTCTTCACTCCGCTACGCTCCGTTCAGAATGACTCCCTTTCACAAATAACTACACCTACTGTCAATCCGCACTAGAGTCCTGTCTCTGAAGTTCATTCAACAATTCGATTCATGGAAGTGATTCGAACAGCAGCACTCAGGGGCTAAAGCCCATCTGTTTTGCGCCATTTACGGCACGACTGAAGTCGTGCCCCGATACAAGACCGAAAATCATTTCTTTAACAAATTTAAGACTCAGGACACTAGAGCGTGGGCACCCCTACCTCGGAAACATCGAAAAAAGGCGCGCAACGCTTCCCCGTAGCCATCAAAGATTCGATGCGTTCGACCGACTGAATGCCGCCGCGAGCGCCAACGGCAGTGCAGTTCAGGGCACCGGCAGCGCATGCGAAGTCGAGTTGCCGTTCCAGTGGCCAGCCCTGCAGCAGCGCGTACACAAATCCGGCCCGAAAGATGTCGCCCGCGCCGGTTGTGTCGACTGCCTCAATACTAAAGGCCGGGGCATAATACAATCGCTTGCCGTCATAGGCCAGCACACCGTCCTCGCCCATGGTCGCAGATGCCAGTTTGCACCCGAATCGCCGCTGCATCTCCACCAGAGACTTTCTCAGATCGGGTTCCCCTGTCAGTTGCTCCGGAAGGTCCCTGCACACGATCAGGTAGTCAATCACATCCAGCAATGGCATCACGCCTGGATAGAGCTTATCCAGGTCGGCGATTACGGGAATGCCAGCCTCCCTAGCCCACCGGGCCGCCGTGATCGCCGCGGATGTATCATGCCCGTCAATGTGTAGCGCCCGGGCATCCACAATCCATTCCCGCTTGAGTTCCTCAGGTCGCAGCGTCAGGCGGTCATCGCGCTTCCACAGAACGGTTCGCTCGCCGGAGTCTTCGACCAGAATAAAGGCCTGCTGGCTGGCGCATCCTGGAGCGGTGAGAATCCTGGTCTCGACTCCCAACCTTAAGAATTCCGCTCGATGCAGGTCGGCTGCGTTGTCGTCACCCAGCTTTCCGACATACCGCGTGCGCAAACCCCATTGCTGACATGCCACGATCGAACTGGCAACCTGGCCGCCCAGCAATACGCTGGCAGAGCGAAACTCAACTTTGGAACCGGACAACGGACAGTGCGCGAGAGGAATCACCGTATCCGTAGCATTCAATCCAACACCGACAACATCCATCTAGGCCGCCTTCATCTTTCCAATCATGTATGTCGATGATATCCGGGCTTAGGCCAACAAACCAAATCCAGGCTGGAAACAGAGGACTCGCCCAGCGCCCCATTCAGGCAGAATTAGCAGCCCCCATTGACTTGCAATCTATGTCATTTTAGTATGAACACGTGTGCAATGATCTCCATTAAAGACATCGCCCGTGCAGCCGACGTTTCGCATTCTACTGTCTCCCGGGCCCTTCGCAACAGTCCGCTGGTAAATCCTGAAACCAGCCTGCGTATCCGCACGATTGCACAGGAAAAAGGCTACAGAGTCAGCGCTGTCGGGCGAAGCCTGGTCAACAGGCGAACCGATACGATCGGCGTCGTGGTCACCAGTATCGCAGACCCATTCAATGCCGAGATCGTCAGCGGTATTGAGGAAATTGCACTCACGCACGGCTACTCCCTTCTGCTGGCCACATGCCATTCGGATCCCAACCGGGAAATGCTCGCCGTCCAATCGTTTTATGAACGGCGGGTCGACGGCATTTTGGTCAGTTCCTCTCGCGTGGGCTCCTTGTACCGACCGATGCTCGCGGACATGAAAGTGCCCATCATTTTTATCAACAGTCATCATCCGGACGACGACATGTTCTCGGTCACCATCGACAACCACAACGCCGGGTTGCAAGCTACGCGACATCTGGTGCAGTTGGGACATAAACGCATCGGCTACCTTGGCAACCAGTTTGGCCTGCAGGCGGATACGCAACGCTTCGCCGGCTATCGAAGTGCGCTGGAGGAGGTCGATATCGGTTTCGATCCGGAATTGGTGGTGCATGGCAATGGCGGGCCTGAAAACGCCAAGAGTGCCACCGCTCGTTTGCTGGCTCTCGCCAATCCACCCACCGCGCTGTTTTGCTTCAACGATATGAGCGCCTTCGGCGCCATGTGTGCCGCCAGGGAGCATGGATTGGCGATTCCTTCCGACCTTTCCGTCGTAGGCCTCGACGACCTTCTTCTCTCGTCCTATGCGGAACCCGCCCTTACCACCATCCGGCAGCCAAAGCACGAGATGGGTCGCCTGGCAGCGGGAACGCTATTTCAATTGCTGTCCGGCAATAGCCCGGAGCGGTTTATATCGATGCGAGGCGAGTTGATCGTCAGGAAGTCGACCGTTCCTCCAAGATCTTCTGCCGATGCAATCTCCACAAACCATCAAAAATCAGGTGCTGGAGCGTAACAGCTTCCGCGATCGATCTTTGTACCTTAGAAAGGCTGGATTATGTCGTCACAATCGCTGCGGTTTGCCGTTCTTGGGGTGGGTCGAATCGGTAAAATCCACGCGGAAAACCTCGTGAATCGAGTACCCGGAACGAAAGTCGTCGCGCTGTCCGACACTTTTTCCGAGCCGCTGCTGGCCTTGGCCTCGGAGCTCAACGTCACGAAAACATTCACCGACTACAAGCAGGTTCTCGAAATGCCGGAGGTGGATGCGATTGCGATCTGCACGCCGACCAGCACACACTATCAAATCATTCTCGATGCCGCCGCTGCGGGAAAACATATCTTTTGCGAGAAGCCGCTGGAACTGTCTCTGGAAAAGATCGCTGCGATCGGCAAGGTCGTGGAAAAGCATGGCGTCCAGCTCATGGTTGGATTCAATCGCCGCTACGATAGCAATTTTCTAAAGGTGCGCGAGACGGTCCAAGATGGCAAGGTGGGCGATCCTCAATTATTGAGAATCACAAGCAGAGACCCAGGGCCGCCACCCGCCGATTACATTCGCTCGTCCGGCGGGATGTTCCTGGACATGACAATTCATGACTTTGACATGGCGCGCTACCTTCTGGCCAGCGAGGTCGTGGAACTCTACGCTACCGCGAACGTACTGGTCGATCCAATTTTCCGGGAACTGGGAGATTGGGATACAGCCGTGATCACCCTGGAATTTGCCAATGGGGCCATGGGCGCGATCGACAACAGCCGCAAGGCTGCCTATGGATACGACCAGCGCGTTGAAGTATTTGGATCCAAAGGGATGATCGCGATAAACAACAATACTGCCGACAACCACGTCTTTCTCGATAGCGAAGGCTCGCATTCCGCGTTGCCCCTGAATTTTTTTATGGATAGATACACTGAGTCCTATCGCCGCGAAATGGAGGCATTTGTCGATGCCATCCGCAAAAAAACTCCAGTCCCGGTGAGCGCATTCGATTGCCTGATGGCCGTAACCATGGGGATTGCCGCGCGTCGCTCCGTGGAGGAAAATCGTCCGGTGCGGTTAGCTGAAATTATTCAAGAATATCCGTAGGGAGCATCCAGGGAGCATCCAATCCTGTTGACATCGCTCCCAGCGAACCGTTGGTCGTCCTCCTGAGCCACAGGCGCAGCCGGTCGAGCAATGGACATGAAGGAAAACACCTATGATCCAAGCGACACCGGAACATCCGCTGCCCGCGACCGCGGATGAGACACCGGATCTTCACTGCCAAACAGTGGTACGCGGAACCAATTGGGTTTTTACAATTGCTGTTGTGAGTTTTCATCTAGGCGCGCTGGCCGCGTTGTTTTATTTTCGCTGGTCCGCTTTGCTTGTCTTTCTCGTCGTGTGGATCTTCGCGGAAAATGTCGGAATCGCCATCGGGTATCATCGCCTGCTGACTCACCGCGGATATTCGACTCCGAAGTGGCTGGAGTATGCGATCGCCACCTGCGGCACTCTGGCGCTCCAGGGCGGACCCATCTACTGGGTGGCTGTCCACCGCATGCATCACAAATACACCGATAAGCCTGGAGACCCGCATTCGCCGCGCGACGGCAAGTGGTGGTCTCACATGGGATGGATTCTGAATGGCTCGCTCCACAACCAAACCGAGGCGCTCAAGCAGTATGCTCCGGACCTTGTTCGCGATCGCTACTATCGCTGGCTGAATCAATGCCACTGGGTTCCATTGACGGTGCTTGGCCTTTCCCTGTTTGCCTTTGGAGGATGGTCCTGGCTCCTATGGGGTACGGCTTTGCCTGTAACCATCGGCTTTCACGTCACATGGATGGTCAATTCCATCACGCATCTGTGGGGCGGGCGACGTTTTGCCACCAGTGACGATTCGCGGAACAATTTGTGGGTAGCTCTGCTGACCGGTGGCGAGGGATGGCACAACAACCACCATGCCTATCCAGTCTCGGCCCGTCACGGGTTGGCATGGTACGAGGTGGACATCAATTATTACGGAATCCGGCTCCTTGAAAAATTCGGCCTCGCCAGCCACATCAAGGCCGCCAGCCTGAAATCCGCAGTGGGAGCGAGAATAAAGTCAGAATCGCGCGAGGCGGTTGCGGTGCCGATGGAGACGACCCGGGAACCAAGGTAACCCGCTTAGAATCAGCGCTCCAGCTCCGACTTGAAGGAAAGCCGGAGCTTCCATCCATACAGTGTCATCCGACAAATTTATCCTTTGAGCCTCTTGCAAAATTCCCAGCAGCGGCATCGGCTTTGGTTGCGCGGTTGATTTCGCTGGATTTGGGAGGCAAGAAATCGCTGCGCCAGCGATAGGCGGCCGCGGCAAGGACAACG
>JAJZIF010000322.1 GCA_021810735.1 Acidobacteriota bacterium | reverse complement strand
TTACATCAGATGGACCGCGTCGACGTCGATGGTGAGGTTGCGCGGCGGAATGCCGAGTTCCTCTGCGTGATAGCGGGCGAGGCGTAGCACACGCTGGAGCGACTGGCGCGACTGCGACTTGAGGAGCAGGTGCATGCGGTGCATGCGCTTGATGCGGGCGATGGGAGCGGTGGCCGGGCCGAGAACGCGGACATCTTCAAATTCTGCGGATGCAAACCAGCGGCCCAAGGCAGAGGCCCAGGCGGTGAGCTGGGCGAAGTCTTCGCTTTGCAAGACGATGTTGGTGATGGCGGCGAAGGGCGGATAGCGCATCCAGCGACGGTACTTCATTTCGCGCTGGGCGAAGCCGTGGAAGTCGTGGCGCTGGGCGCACTCGATGGCGTAGTGCTCGGGGTAATAGGTCTGCACGATGACCTTGCCGGGAAGCTCGCCGCGGCCTGCGCGCCCGGCAACCTGAGTGAGGAGCTGGAAGGTGCGTTCGGCGGCGCGGAAATCGGGCAGGCCGAGAGCATGGTCGGCACCGACGACGCCGACGAGCGTGACGCCGTGAATGTCATGACCTTTCGCGATCATCTGGGTGCCGACGAGGAGGTTGATTTCCCCGGCGTGAAGTTTGGCGAGCAGGCGCTCCATGTCATGGCGGCCGCGAACGGTGTCGCGGTCCATGCGCCCGATGCGCGCGGAGGGAAAGATTTCCTGCAGGCGCTCTTCGCCCTGCTGTGAGCCGGCGCCGAGGAAATAGAGGTGTTCGCTGCCGCATTTGAGGCAGAGTTTGGGGATGGGCCGTTTGTAACCGCAATAGTGGCATTCAAGGCGCTGGCCCACGGGAGCGGGCTCGTCGGGCGCGAGCACGGCCTTGTGATAGGTGAGCGAGATGGAGCAGTTTTCGCACTGGAGCTTTTCTCCGCAGGCGCGGCAGAGCACGACGAAAGAGTAACCGCGGCGGTTGAGGAGCACGATGGCCTGCTCACCTCGTTCAAGCGTGGCCTGGGTTTCGTCGATGAGCTTGCGGGAGAATAACTGTTCGGCGCCTGTCTCCTGGAATTCACGGCGCATGTCGATGAGTTCGACCTCAGGCATGGGGCGCTGGTGGACGCGGTCATGCAGTTCGATGCGGGCATACTTCCCTTCCGCGGCGTTGTGCCAGCTCTCGAGCGATGGAGTGGCCGACCCCATGACGATTGTGGCTCCCGCGAGCTTGGCGCGGATAACGGCGACGTCGCGAGCATGGTAGCGGGGCGTGGATTCCTGCTTGTAGCTGCCGTCATGTTCTTCGTCGACGAGGATGAGGCCCAGGTCTTCGACCGGCGCGAAGATGGCGGAGCGCGTGCCGACGACGACGCGGGCCTCGCGGCGGCGGATGCGGTGCCACTGCTCCGCGCGCTCTTCAGGAAGAAGCGCGGAGTGCAGAAGAGCGACCTCCTGACCAAAGGTGCGATGGAGCTGGGCGGCCATTTGGGGAGTGAGTCCGATCTCCGGTACGAGCAGGATGGAGGATTTGCCGCGTTGAAGCGCATGCTGCATGGCGGCGAGGTAGACGGCGGTTTTGCCGGAACCGGTGACACCATGGAGCAGATGCGGGCGGAATCCGCCTTCGTCGACTGCATCGGTGATGCGCGCGAGGGCTTTCTGCTGGGCTGCGTTGAGGGTGAAGGCGGGATGCTCGCGCAATGGGAGGGCGGAGACGATGAAGTCGGAAGGCTGGTCTTCGATGATGACGAGGCCGCGACGGACGAGTGTGCCGAGGGTGGAGTCTGGGACTTCGAGTTCGCGAAGCTGCGGGATTGGGATACCCAATGCAGTGCCGGCCAGCGCAGCGAGGATGGTCTGCTGATTGGCGTTGAGGCGGGGCAGGCGGAATTCGCCGCCGAGGCTTTGCGCGAGGCGGGCGACGCGCACGGTGCGGCGCGCGGGGCGGGCTTCAGCGGCGGTTTCGCGCGCGAGCCATCGCTTGCGGAGCATACCGCGCAGAAGATCGGCGGAGGCGCCGGTTTTGGAGCGAAGGGTGGCTGCGCGGGCGGCCTCACCGGATTCGAGATAATTGAGGACTGCGTATTCCTGATCCTGTTCCTGGGCGGTAAGGCGCGAGCGGCGCGACGAGCCCTGCTGGGCTCCGGCGAAGAGGGCTTCGCGGCCGGCGTCTGTGATGCGGAAAAGCACCTGGCGGCGGACTTCTGCCATGAGCGGCAGCATGGCGCGGAGCACTTCGCCGATGGGGGCGAGATAGTACTGTGATATCCAGCGGGCGAGGTCGAGCAGTTGCGGCGAAAGCAGGCTTTGCTCGTCCATGACCATGATGAGCGGCTTGGCGTCGACTGGGGGCGGGTCATCATGCAGGCGCATGACGATACCGGAGAGCTTCTCGTTGCGGAACGGCACCAGCACGCGCACACCTACCTGCGGGGTGTGGTCGCCGGTGGCGTAGGTGAAGACGCGATCGAGCGGAACCGGCAGCGCGACGTCACAGAAGGCCGGCATGGTGAGCTAATCCCCCGCTGGTTTGGCTGGCTTGAGGCCGAGTTCACGCATGGCGATCTGGAGGTCGATCCAGGCTTCTTTTTTCTGGCGCGGGTCGCGAAGGAGGTAGGCAGGGTGATAGGTGACGATGAGCTTGCTGTTGTGGGCCATGTGAATGCGGCCACGCAGTGCGGCCAGGGAGCTCTTTACTTCGAGCAGGTAAGTGGCGGCGGTGGAACCGAGGGCGACGATGACTTCAGGCTTGATGATTTCAATCTGACGGAAGAGAAACGGCGCGCAGGTGCGAGCTTCCTCCGGTTCGGGCGTGCGGTTTTGCGGCGGACGGCACTTGACGATGTTGGCGATGTAGACCTGCTCGCGCTGGAGGCCCATGGCCGTGATCATGTTGTTGAGAAGCTGGCCGGCGCGCCCCACGAAGGGCAATCCCTGCGCATCTTCATCCGCGCCGGGGCCTTCGCCGACGAACATGAGGCGGGCGTGCGGATCGCCATCGCCGAAGACGATGGTGTGACGACCCAGAAAGGCTAAGGGGCAGCGTGTGCAGTCACCGATTTCTTCGCGGAGAAGCTGAAGCGCCTGAGCGGGTGAAAGGGCTGCGGATACGGCGGAGCGGCTGGCTCGCGGAGACAAATCGGGAATCTCACTTTCTGTAGCTGTCGTGGTTACGTGTGGCGTGGGCGGCAGCGTTTTCGTCACTTCGGATTGCGCCGTTGCGGCAGGCTCGGAGTCTTCGAGGGCGGCAGGCGGCAGGCCGCGGCGGTAAAGGTCGTAACTGCCCAGATCGCGATAGTAGCGGAGCCGCGCCTCGACCAATGCCGCAACCTCGGGGTTGAGGCGTGCGGTCATAGCCCTGTGAGATCCGTTCCTGTTTCTGCGATGACGAGGCGGGGCCGGCGGAGCACGAGCACCTCATCGAGGATGCGATGCGCGAGATCGCGCTTGCTCATTTCCGGCAGGTCGATGGCTGTATTGCGCGTGAGGAAGGTGGCGGCATTACGGTCGGAGTCAAAGCCGATGCCCTCTTGTGAAACGTCGTTCATAACGATGGCGTCCGCGTTCTTGCGCAGCAGTTTTTCGCGGCCATGGATGATGGCGTTTTCGGTTTCGGCGGCGAAACCGATGACGAGCGTGCCGGGGAGCTTCTTTTCCGCAACTTCGGCGAGGATGTCTTCGGTGGGTTCGAATTCGACGGTGAGCGGGCCGGAGCGTTTCATCTTGTGCTCTTCGCGGACGCGGGGCCGATAGTCGGCGACGGCAGCGGCCTTGATGATGAGGCTGGCTTCAGGCAGGTGCTTCATGACGGCGTCGCGCATTTCACTGGTGGTGATAACGGGGACCAGCTCCACTCCAGACGGGACCCGGAGTGCAGTGGGAGCGCTGACGAGGATGACGCGGGCTCCGCGGCGCCTTGCGGCTTCGGCAAGGGCATAGCCCATTTTTCCGCTGGAGCGGTTGCCGAGGAAGCGAACGGGGTCGAGGGCTTCGCGCGTGCCTCCGGCGGTGACGAGGACGGTTTCGCCGGAGAGATCAAGGCTGGAATGGAGGTGGTTGAGAACCTCCGCAATGATGGCTTCGTTTTCCGCCAGGCGGCCATCGCCGGTCATGCCGCAGGCAAGATAGCCGCTGGCCGGGGCAACGATGGTGACGCCACGGGCCTCGAGGGTGGCGATATTCGCCTGTGTGGCGGGATGCTGCCACATGTTGACGTTCATGGCCGGGGCAACGATGACGGGCGCCGAGGTGGCCAGATACATGGTGCTGAGGAAGTCATCCGCAATGCCATGGGCGAATTTGGCGAGGGTGTTGGCGGTGGCGGGCGCGACGACGAGCGCATCGGTCGTGATCGCCGCGTCGATGTGCTCGATGGCAGAGACGAGGTCGGCTGTACCGGTTTCCGGCTCCGTCCAAAGGCTGGTGAGGACTTTTTTACCGGTGAGAGCGGCAAAGGTGAGCGGCTGCACAAAGCGCTGTGCGGCTTCGGTCATGACCACCTGGACGTCAAACGCCTGTTTCTGCAGGGCCCGGACCAATTCCGCGCTTTTGTATGCCGCAACGCCGCCGCAGACGCCAACTGTGACTTTCATGATGGTCATTTTAGAGCATTTTCCCTGCCCCAATAGACGAGTTGAGATTCCGCGGCTGTGGCTGGTGCGAAAGGAACGTGCGCGCCGGAGCGTGGCCTCGGCTCGATGTCATGAGCAACGATGCTTCAGGCTGCCCGGGAGGGTTGGGGCAGGGTGACCGGGTTGTGACTACGACTGAGAGGCGAAGCGCGGGACGATGGTGGATTCAATGTCAGTCTTTACCCGCTCTTTGCCGCGCACGTAACCGACCAGGCCGGCCTTGATCTCTTCCTGCGCGACCTTGTGGGGTTTGGTGGTACGGCTGGTCACGAGGGGTTGAGATCCCTGTTGCAACTGGCGGGCGCGCCGAGCTGCCACCAGTACATAGCGGTAATTGCTGTCGAATTCGCGTTCCACTGCCATCCAGATACACCTCTGCAAAGCGCGGCCGACGTGGGCCGATGGGACTTGCGCCCATGATGCAGCGAAGGAGGCGGGCGCGTCAACCCGGAAATCGTTAAACATGTGCAGGTTGCGGTGGAAAAGGGACACCAAAGGAATCGAGCACCGGGCGCAGGCGGCCGACGGCGTTTG
>JAJZIF010000321.1 GCA_021810735.1 Acidobacteriota bacterium | reverse complement strand
TCCGCCAACCGCAACCTGCCTTCCGTCTCCATAACACCTCCTGGAGACAAAAGAACACTTCACCACCACGCTGGGGAGTATCTAACCGGCTACATGACGTTCATGCGATTGCCCTGCGAGGTCACGGTCACGATCGACAGCTAAACGTCACAGGGAGATGTTCTGCGGGATATATCTTCCACGCGTGGCGTACAGCGCATAACTACGCGGATACCCGTGCCACCATGTAAGCGCACGGCGTCGATAGGGTCAACTACACTATTAGGTATGGCGATAGAATCCCTAACGATGGGATGACTGGAAATGGCCGTCGGCGAGCTACAGTTCGCTCGGATTATTCCCGAGTAAGGGCTCTTTTTCGCCATGCATGAATCGGGCGCGGTTGCAATCGGTCAACGAAAGACCCTTGGATTGCGTCCAATAGATGGAATCGAGGCGGGTGCCAGCGCTTCAATGAGGAAAGCAGAATCCAGGCGAAATGTAGAAATCAAAGAACGCACACGCTACGATGAAGTGTTTCGGAATCCTTGGAATCTGAGCAAACAATGAGGGTGGATACGATGAAATTTTTGACGACAACAAGTCTCGCCGCAGCGATGGTTGCGGCCACTGCATTTGGGCAAAATGCAAAACCCAGCCCATACCAGGGCGTCTCTCATCCGCCAAGCGACGCGATCGTGACCAATGATCTGACGTCAACAAACCCAGCTACACCGGATTCTTCAGATGAGAACTCCCCGTCGGTAAGCCAGCCAAGAGCACACGTTGAACCCGCTCCGACATCTCCGCAGGATCACGATTACATCCAGCATCCAGGACTCGTTACACGTTCTGCGGATTCTGAGGACGGCGACATTGTCACCAGCGTGGCTCCGGCTGGTCCTGGGGATGATTCAGGCGTTGTGATCAGCGTTCCAGCCGGCCCGAATCAATTGCCGGAAGGAACCACGCTGACGGTGTCGCTCAACCAGCAGCTATCCACGGCGACGACACAGACGGGGGCAATTTTCAGCGCTCGTCTCATCCAGCCGGTCATGAAAGATGGTCGCATCGTCATCCCGGTTGGCTCTATCGTGACCGGTCGCGTGACGTCCGTCAGTGAAGGGCGGCGCATTACCGGCGGGGCCTCTATTCGGCTGCGGCCGGATGAAGTGGATATGCCCGATGGCACGCGGTATTTCCTTCACGCCGAAGTATACGATCTGGGAAATTTTCACAAAGTCAAACCAGATGCCGAAGGCAATGTTGTCAGTGTCGCCCACGGTAAGCGGACAGTTGCGGAGGCAGGCTTGCTGGGCGGCGGCGCCGCAGCTGCGGGCTTTATGATTGCTGGCGGTCCCGCTGCGCTGGTGCTTGGAGGAGCAGCCGCAGGCTATGTTGGCGCGCACTGGCTGCTCGAAAGCAAGCAGGCGGTGCTTCCCAAGGACTCTGAAGTCGTGTTCGGCTTGACGCAACCCATGTCGCTGGTAGCTTTCCACGAATAGCGACTCTTCTCAGCTTCTGCGAAGTTCAGGGTGGGAAGGAACAGAAAAAGACTCGGCGTGCCTTCCATCGCCGAGTCTTTTTCTGTGGTTTGAAAGCGATTCGCGCAGGCAGGGAATTGTATTGTGCAGCGGTTGCCCGCGCTCACTCCGCCGGCATGCCCGAGATCATCAGCTAGGCGTCACCGCCAGACGAGCTCCCAGGGTCGAACGATAGATTCGCGCGCATGGTTGACCGGTGCTACAGATGACGAATAGGAGCTCCAGGTCCCGCGGATGCTTTTGGGCCGCCGCTGCAACGGGATCACCATCGATGGCGATAATGTAGTCGGCCGCCGCCGCTGGATCCGCCAGCGCGTCATGCCAGAGTTTGTAGTCTCCTTCATTAATGGTTTGGCGGAGGGAAAATCCGATTTGCTGTAATGCTCCGATGTGCGCGGACGTATACATCAATAACGTCGCCTGGGGAGGAAGCAGGATCAGCTTCTCCGCCAGCGCCTTCTCAAACGGAATCCGCGTCGCGGCATTGGCCTCCGCTTCCTGGAAAACCAGCGGAGTGTCGCGCAGCAAGAAGGCATTGCTGGCGAGGATAATGGCCAGCGCGAATGCAGCGATTGCCCGATTCCATTGTGGCCACCTCTTCATCGCCGCCAAAACCGCGAATGCCGGAAACAGGGCAAACGCCGGCAACATTTCCATGCCGTAGCGAGTGTTGTAGTACGAATGAGGGAACCATACCGGCAAAAAAATTGGCACGGAGCCATATGCTACTGAATATGCGTAAAACGGAACCGGCAACCAGAACAGAATTGCTGCCGGTAACGCACGACTCCGATATTGCACGACGGCATATGCCGTTCCCGCAGTAGCCATCAGCAGCAGCCATCGCCCGCACCGTATGGGCGCCGCTCCCATCTTTGCCGATTTCACATAGTAGAGGAAAGCCCACCACAGATGATGCCAGCCCGGGTATGGCAACGAGCCGGGCTTTGTCGTTCGCTCAGCGATGGCCTTTGCGGAATACGGGCCGCGCAGAAAATCCAGCGGGTCCCCATATATGCGCCAGTTGTATCCCAGCCAGCTCAGCGGAGCGGCCAGCAGAAAGAATGTGCAGACGACAAAGACCCTCGCATTGGCCGGCTCTCTCCACCACCGGTGCCGCAATGTCCAGTACGTCGCCATCAACCACGCTAATGTGCCAAGTATCCATCCGTCATATCGCGTGAACACGGCGGCGATCAGAACAAGCGTCAGCCTCACCAGGGCCCGACGCGCGGCTGAGGCATCTGCTTCGCGCTGCGCCGACTCAAAAGCTGTCAGGTGTACGGCACTCCATATCATCAGGGCCAGATACAGCGGCTCTGTCATGGCTGTGACAGACATGTAAAGGAGGCCGGGGTTGAGCGCAAGCGCAGCAAACACGAGCAGTGACAGCAAAGGCCGCATCCATCTCCGAGCCAATCGATAGATGCCAGCACATGCCAGCACATAGCTGACCATGGAAGGAATGGCGCCAGCTAATCCATTCTGCCACCAGTCGGTGCGCTGCACAAAGGGCAGCAGCAAGAGGTGTGGCAAGGGCAGCCATACCGAACCCAGCTGACTGAAACCGGGATTGAGCGAGTCGAAGATGCGGCGGGCAATATGGAGATGCGCAACGGCATCCCCATACAGCAAGAGGTCGCCATGTCTGGCGCAATAGGCGAGGGCAGACGCAGTGAGCAGAATCGCAATCGTCGACACCAACTTCATTTCTTCCCGGAGAGTCGCGACGTCAGTCTGGCGACCAGAGGAGAGACTTAGCTTGTCACTCGGCATCGAGATGCGAAAGCTCCTGAAAGCTCGCAAAGCGTTGGTCGATTTCTTCGCGGCTGAGAGACTGTATCCGCTCCGTACCGAAGCGCTCCACTGCGAACGAACCCATCACACTGCCATAAAACATAGCCCGCTTGAACTGTCCTGGGGTAACTTCCTGCTGCGATGCCAGGTAGCCAAAAAATCCGCCAGCGAATGAATCTCCAGCGCCGGTGGGGTCGACAACTTCCGCCAACGGTAGAGCCGGCGCGCGGAAGAACTGATTGCGCACGCTCCCTGGAAACGAATGTTCGCCGAAAAATGCGGTTGCGCCATACTCCCCATGCTTCACGATCAGCGTTTTGGGACCCATTTGCATGATGCGCTCGGCGGCCCGTACCAGGTTCGCTTCTTCGCCCAGCAGTTTGGCCTCGCCATCGTTGATGAGCAGAACGTCGAGATCCCGCAGCACGCGAGTCAGGTTCTGCTGATGGCCGGTGATCCAGTAATTCATCGTGTCGCCGCAGACCATGCGCACGCGTGGCATCTGCTGGCGCACCTGGTGCTGCAGCACGGGATCGATGTTCGCCAGGAAGAGGAACTCGCTGTCCTGGTATGCGTCGGGTATCTTGGGCTGGAAGCGCTCGAAGACGTTCAAGTCCGTGCGCAGCGTATGCGCCTCGTTCAGGTTCTCGCGATACTCTCCCGTCCAGTGAAAACAATTGCCGACGACGCGCTCAATTCCGCTTGTATCGATCCCGCGCGCGTGGAAGATCGCTTCGTGGTCGGCGGTAAAATCTTCTCCCACGACACCAAGGATCCGCACCTGTGTAAAGAAGCTGGCGGCCAGGGCAAAGTGGGTAGCGGCTCCGCCCAGGCAACGATCCGCCGAACCGCTGGGGGTGCGGATACTATCGAATGCAACGGAACCGACAACAAGAATCGACATACAGTGTGGAATCCTCTTCCCAGGCTGATTTTGTTCTGTTCCGATCCCTTCAGAAATCCAGAGGCTACGGCAGATACTTTTCCAGCAATAAACCGAGCTTCTGTCGCGTAGCCAGAGAAATTAGCGCGGGCCGGGTGAGGATCGCGCCTTTCAGCGCGGACTGGCAGTGGCAATTCCGCTTCGCCGGCAAGGCAGCTACAACCACATCCATCACCTTGAGCGCGGTCGCATTGTTCTGGTTCAGCACGGCGACAACCTGTTCGGTCGTGACCGAATCGTGATCGGGATGCCAGCAGTCGTAATCGGTAACCATGGCCAGCGTCGCGTAGCAAATCTCCGCCTCGCGCGCCAGCTTGGCTTCCTGCAGGTTGGTCATCCCGATCACGTCCGCCCCCCACGATCGGTAGAGGTTCGACTCCGCCCTGGTCGAAAACTGCGGACCCTCCATGCAGACATAGGTCCCGCCGCGGGTCGCAGGAACGTTTTGGACGCCGCATGCCGCCATAATCGCGGTACCGACCTCCGCGCATACCGGATCGGCCATCGATACATGAGCCACCACATCGGGACCGAAGAAGGTGCTGCGTCGCGCATAGGTGCGATCGATATACTGGTCCGGCACGAGAAATATTCCGGGCTTATGTTCTTCCTTCAAGGAACCGACAGCGGAAATGGAAAGAATCGCGTTCACGCCTGCCTGTTTCATCGCGTAGATGTTCGCGCGATAGTTGATGTCGGAAGGCACAATGCCGTGGCCCCGCCCATGCCGCGCGAGAAACGCCACCCTGCGCCCATGCAGCTCGCCGAATGTGAGCCAGTCGGAGGGATCTCCAAATGGCGTGCTGATTTGCTCTTCATGTGCATTCGTCAATCCAGGCATGTGATATAGCCCGCTGCCGCCGAGAATTCCAATCTCCGCACGAAACATTCTGGGATGT
>JAJZIF010000320.1 GCA_021810735.1 Acidobacteriota bacterium | reverse complement strand
ACTTGATATACAGGTACCCGAACAGCGCCCCGCCCAGCTGCGAAAATGCAATCACCTTCTCGCCCGAAAACAGAAACGCGATTGTGATCAGCATATACACCGCCACCAGGTACTTTGCCTTGATCATCATCGGCAGCGGAAACATCATGAATTCCATCTCCGCGTACAGCACGCCAAACGCGATCAGCAGGCCGAAAATCCCGCCCCAGCACCCGATCAGCGGTATCATCGTGGCTCCCAGCGCCTCAGCCAGCAGAATTCCGGAAATCCCGGCGCCCACCACCGACACGGCAAACATCTCCACCAGCCAGCGCGTCCCGTGGTTCGCCTCCAGAAAGCTCCCCAGAAACCACAGCGACAGCAGCTCAAACGCCGTATTCAGAATTCCCTGGTGAATGAAGGGATACGTCACAATCTGCCAGATAAATCCATGCAGAAACAGCGCCGGCGTCAGCGCCAGAAACCCGAACACCATCCCATAGCCCTGCATGGACGCCAGATGCAGCAGCACCAGCAGAAAATACGCGCCCAGGTTCCACAACACCAGGTCGCGCGTAAACCCGCGAAAATCACCAAAATTCAGAATCCCGCCATACCGTGGCATATCCCGATTCTCTCAAATCTCCCAAAACTCAGCCGGTGCCCCCATCTCGCTGGTGAGATGGGGGGAATCGAAACTCTCTCGTCCAGCGCAAACTGACAACCGGGGACTGACAACTATCTCGTCGGCATCGGGACCACCGCCGTGCTCCGCTGTCCGTGCGCCCCAACCGCCTCCACGCCGAAAATCACGTTGTCTTTTGACACAGGCACCGTCACCACGTAACTGCCATCCGCATTCTTCTCATACGCGCCGTCATGCACGTGCGCCAGTTGCGCCGCGTCAATCTGCCGCGTCCAGTCCGGAGCAGCCGTCGGCCGCCACACCACGATATAGTGCGTATCGGTGGGCGCGCCCGGACCGTTCTTCCATTCCAGCGTCGAGTTGTTGTCCAGCTTGCTCACCACAATCTTCACGTCCACTGGAGGCGGAGGCGCTGTCGCCAGCGACGCCATCGTGGTGCCGTTGATCCGGGCCACCTTCGCCACGTAGTGGAAATCCACAAACTGCGGCAGATCGCCGTACTGCACGCCGTCCACGACGCGCACGTTCTGGTGCTGGTGATGAAAATTCTCCCGCCACTCCGTAAACCGTATCGCCGGGAAACCCTCCTGGTTGAATGAGTAGTGATCCCCGCCCCGCAAAAAGCGGTCCAGCCGGAACTCCAGCACCGGATGCACAAAGCCATCCGGCCCATAGGCCTTCGCATAGCTGCGTGCCACCTCCGTCACCGCCCGCGCTTCCTCTCGCGACGGCGAATCGCTCCCATACCCCAGCATCAGCAGTTCCCGCACCTGCTGCGGCGTTGCATCCGCCGGAACAGGCTCGGAAAACACACGCACCACCCTGTGGTCCTGCAACTTGTCGCCCGGCGTCGTATCGCCGCCCACAATGTCGTTGTTCAGCACGGCCTCAATGTCCCAGCCCTCTTGCTTCGCCACCTCGGCCAGATGCTTGCTCCCAAATAGACCCTGCTCTTCGCCATCCTCGGCTACAAACACCAGCGTTGCCGGGAACCGCAGCTTTGACAGCACCCGAGCGCATTCCAGACTCACGGCCGTGCCGCTGCCGTCGTCGTTCGCACCTGGAGCCGCCCCGCGCCCGTCAAAGTTGTTGCTGTTCCGCGAATCCAGATGCCCCGTCACCAGGATGATCCGGTTCGCCTCCGCCGGGTCCGTACCCCGCAGAATCGCGTAAGTATCTGTAATCACGGTCGGTCCCGGAATCCGCTTCAAATACCCCGTCTTGCCCGGCATCTGTGTATAGCTGGCATGCTTCACCTCCAGGCAACCGCCGCACGCCTTGGAATACGCCTCAAACTGCGCCGTCACCCACGCAATCGCCGGCTTGATCCCTTCGCCCGGCGGCAGATCCTTCACATCCATCGAAAGCGTGCTCCGCGTATGAAAAGAAACCAGCTTCTCGATCGTCTGGTGAATCCTCTTCGCCGAAACCTGCTGGAGTGCGTGCACGATCGCTGGATCCACCGGCATTGGCTGCACCGGCTCGCCAATCGCATACAGATCCCGCTGCTGCGCCATGCCGGGCAGCGCTGTGACGGCAACCACCATCACAGCAGTTGGCAGCAGGCATCTACGCAACCAAAATGACCATAGTCTCATCTTTTTGTTTCCCCACTCTCGCACCGCTTGACGGAAGCGCGGCTTTTTTCAAAACTAGCCTAGTCGTACCAGCAATCTGGTCGCGATCATACACCCAACTCGCAGCGAGCAATCTGTATCAGCAGGAGGATCTCATGCCGATTTGCCCAGAATGTGATACCCCCCTCGACTTCGACGAAGACGAAGTAGACGAGGGCGACACCGTAATCTGCGACGAGTGCGGCACCGAGTACGAAGTCGTCGGCACCGACCCTATCGAACTGGCCCGCATCGAAGAAGACTACGAAGACGAAGACCGCGGTTACACTGACGATGAGGAGGAAGAATGAATCGTCGTTACCGTGGCGCGCTGCTCTGCCTTGTTCTGTTCGTTCTGGTTCTGCCCTTCGCCGCAGCCCAAGCCGCAACCACCCGAACGATCCAGGGTACCGTGCTCGGTCCAAACGATCAGGTCCTTTCCGGAGCGATCGTTTATCTCAAAAACACACAGTCCAAGGACATCCTCACCTACATCACACAGAGCAATGGCAAATACCTCTTTGGCTACACACCGGCCAACGTGGATATGCAAATCTGGGCAGCCTACAAGGGCAGGAAAAGCCCCGTACGCACCATCAGCAGCTTCGTCACCCGCTCCAAAGTAGTCGTCGACCTGCACATCAAGTAATTCGCCGTACTGCTCAATCTTCCTGATCCGGGTCGCGTCGCGCGCAATCCCCTCCCCTGCGCGGCCCGCTTCACTTCCAGTTCTTGCACTCTTCCAGATAAAACTTCGTGTAATCCAGGTAGTTCCTCGCGTACATCAGGATCTGCTCACGATCCTCATCCCCCAGTTCGCGCCTCACCTTGCCCGGAAGCCCCGCCACCAGTGACCGCGGCGGAATCACCATACCCTCCGGAATCAGCGCCCCGGCGGCAATGATGCTTCCCTCGCCGATGCGCGCGCCGTTCAAAATTGTCGCGCCCATCCCGATCAGACACGCGTCTTCCACAAGGCAGCCATGCACCGTCGCGTTGTGCCCAATCGTCACCCAGTCGCCGACTTCCACCGAATGCTTGTACCGCATCCCGTGCAGCACCGCGCAATCCTGCACGTTGCTGTTGCTCCCGATGCGGATCGAGTGCACATCCCCGCGCACCACAGCATTCATCCACACGCTCGAGTTCTCTCCCAGCACCACATCGCCAATCACCTGCGCCGAAACATCGACGTAGCAGCTCTCCGGAATCACGGGCACATGCCCCTGGTATGCGCGAATCATGACCCTAGTCTAGATGCACTCCGTCTCCATCGCGATGGATCGTGTGCGCCCCATACTGTCACGGGTCCGTTGCGCGAAAGTGTGGGCCGCGGCAGCCGTCGGGCCGCCCTGCATTGATTTATCCTCAACAGTAACCATGTCCGACCAACCCATCCCAACCCTTGCCGGCTGGAGCGAGGCCGAGCTCGACGCCGCCTTCGCCGCTCTCGCCCGCGAGGTCGAAGCTTCCGCCCGCGCCATCGATGCCGGCTCCGCCGAATCCGTCGAAGCCTTCCGCCTCCACTGGCTGGGCCGCAAGCAGGGCCGTCTCAAGGCCATCAGTGACGCATGGCTCAAGGCCGCTCCCGTCGAGGCGAAAAAGCTCCTCGGCCAGCGCTTTAACACGCTCAAAACCAAAGTAGAAACCGCTCTCGAAGCCGCCAGCACCGCCTCGCACGCCTCCGCGCTCGATGCCGAATCCATTGACATCACCCTCCCCGGCCGCGCGCGCCGCCTCGGCGCCGAGCATCCGCTCATCAAGACGATGAACGAAATCATCGCCATCTTCCAGCGCATGGGCTACTCCGTCGGCGTCGGCCCCGAGGTCGAAACCGACTTCTACAACTTCGAGTCCCTCAACTTCCCGCCCAACCACCCCGCGCGCGACACCCAGGACACCCTCGTCATCGCCGCACAGGAGCGCAAGCCCCTGCGCGACCGCCTGCTCATGCGCACCCACACCTCGCCCGTGCAGATTCGCACCATGGAGCAGCAGCCGCCGCCCGTGCGCATCGTCATTCCCGGCAAGGTCCACCGCAACGACGCGGCAGACGCAACCCACTCGCCCATCTTCCACCAGGTCGAGGGCCTCTGCGTCGACACGAACATCACGTTTTCCGACCTCAAGGGCACGCTCGACCACGCCATGAAGGAGCTCTTCGGCTCCAGCGTGAAAACACGCTTCTTCCCGTCGTTCTTCCCTTTCACTGAACCCAGCGCCGACGTCCAGATCAGCTGCCCCTTCTGCGGCGGCAAAGGCTGCCGCAAGTGCAAGTACTCCGGCTGGATCGAGCTCCTCGGCTGCGGCATGGTCGACCCCGCCGTCTTCGGCTTCGCCCAGCAGAAGCAGCCCGCCTTCGACCCCAAAAAGATCAGCGGCTTCGCCTTCGGCATGGGCGTTGACCGCATCGCCATGATGAAGTACGGCATCACCGACATCAGCCTCCTCTACAGTGGCGATCAGAGATTTCTCGCGCAATTTAGGTAAGGAAAAGGAGGCAGAATGGAGCAAGGAACCGATGCATTTTGGTCTCGCGATGTTACGTGTCCATGCGGGGTGGTCTTTCACTTCAAGGTGCTAGCCAGCAGGAGCACCGGGGGAAAGCCACACCGCACCATCAAATGCGACATTTGCGGCAGTAGCCAAGATATTCTTTTTGAAGGGGAACCCACCTTAACAGGCTGTGATTTACCGCACAAAGGCACTAATAGTGAAAGCGTGGGATAACACTCAGTGAAAATTCTCACCAATTGGCTCAGAGAATACCTTTCGAACTTAGCAGCAACGGATCGACAACTCGCCGACGACCTCACCCTCCGCGGCATAGCCGTTGAAGGCGTCTTCGACCTCGGCGAGCACGGCTCCGTCTTCGAAATGGACATCACCACCAACCGCGTCGATGCCATGAATCACTATGGC
>JAJZIF010000004.1 GCA_021810735.1 Acidobacteriota bacterium | reverse complement strand
GGAAGTGACCTTGCCACCTTCAGGTGGCGCAACCCAACCGGGGCCGCGTTAGCGACCCCACAAGCCGCTTCGAGCGGCTCACAAAAGAAAGCCCCCGGCTCTGCCGGGGGATATTTACTGATTCAGGGCAGTTCTCATTCGGTATACATCCGAGGGAGGACTGAGTTAGCTCGTCAGCAGCTTTTCCAGTTCTTCCAGCCGTTTGTGTTCGCCCATCACGATCAGGTAATCCCCGGGAGCAATTTCGAATTCTGCGGGAGGATTGAATACCATCTCGCCGCTCTTGCGACGCACGGCCAGCACAATGGCGCCTGTGTGGTTTTCATTCATCACCCGCGTCAGTGTGCGGCTGTCAAAGGGCTCCTTCGGCGCAACGCGTACCTGCTCAATCGAGACGTGTGGTCCCAGTTCGCTGTGTTCAAAGTCCAGAAACTCGACCACGTGCGGCCGCAGCAGCGCATTCGCCATCTGGTTACCGGCAATCGCGTAGGGCGTGAGCACCGTATCGGCGCCCGCGCGCCGCAGCTTTTCTTCGGCTTCTTCTTCTGAGACGCGCGTCACCACGCGCAGGGTCGGATTGAGCGCCTTGGCCGAGAGAATGATGAACAGGTTTTCCGCGTCTGAGGGCAGCGCCGCGATGAGCCCGCGCGCCCGCTCCACGCCCACTTCGCGCAGGCTCTGGTCGCGCGTGGCATCGGCTGCGACCGCCAGCATGCCCATTCCTGTTGCGCGCGCCACCCGCGACTCATCGCGGTCGAGAATCACAAACGGCGCCCGCGCCTGTTGCAGTTCAAACGACGCGTGCCGTCCCACGCGGCCAAAGCCGCAGACAATTACGTGATCGTGCAATGACTGAATCATGCGCTTCATCCTGCGTTTGCCAAAGCGGTCCTGCAGTTCCAGTTCGATGATGGTTTGCGTCATCGCGCCCACGGCCAGGAACATCGAGGTCACGCCAAACAGGATCAGAATGGCATTAAACACCTGCCCCCGCCTGTGCAGCGGGCTCAGTTCCTGGTTGCCGGTTGTCGTGATCGTCGTGACCGTGCGGTAGAAGGCGTCAAAGACCGAGTCGCCCTGCACCAGCGTGAAGCCGATAGTGCCCACCACCAGTGCTGTGCCCAGCAGTCCGGCGATCATCAGTACGCGGTACAGCAAGCGCCGGGAATGCAGGGGCTTCGCTGTCCACTCCGCTGTCTGCCGTCGTCTGGGCATCTGCCGAATCTTTCTCCGGACGCCTCATCATAAGCCAGGTTGCCTGTTCTGCGCTGTAATGTTCTCCGTTCCACCGCGATTGCGGGGTGACAACTGTCACTTCCGATTCCTGACAAACGGGACTACAAAGCCGTTCCGCTCCGCGCGATTCTCATTGTGTACTCGCAAGCGCCGTATCTCCACGAACTCAACATCCAGGAGAGAAACCGATGTCCACTGCCATGCTTTCCATCGAGCCAATCACAGCTCGCCCTGCCCCCTTGCCCTACCGCACGCCCGTCGCTCAACTGCGCAACGTGACCCGGCGTTACGGGAAAGTGGTGGCTCTCAAGGGATTTTCACTCGCCATTTACCCCGGCGAAGTGGTGGCTTTGCTCGGCCCCAATGGGGCGGGCAAAACTACCGCCGTGCGCCTGCTGCTCGGCCTGCTCTCAGCGCACGGCGGGCAGGTGACAGTTCTTGGCGGCGATCCGCGCGAAGACAGCACACGGATCCGCATGGGGGCCATGCTGCAGGTTTCGCGAGTACCAGAGATGCTGCGCGTCCGTGAGCATATTGATCTCTTCCGCGGCTATTACCCCAATCCGCTGCCCGCTGCGGAAATCGTTCGCCTGGCTCAGCTGGAAGGGCTGGAAAACCGTCTGTTTGGCAAACTTTCCGGCGGGCAAAAGCAGCGCGTGCTCTTTGGTCTGGCGCTCTGTGGCGATCCGGATCTCGTCTTCCTCGACGAGCCCACCGTCGGGATGGATATTGAATCCCGGCGCGCGCTGTGGGATCGCATTCGCGCGCTTTCCGCCGCCGGCAAAGCCGTGCTGCTCACCACGCATTACCTGGAAGAAGCAGATCAGCTCGCCAGCCGTGTGGTTGTGATTCACGAGGGCAGAACCGTGGCGCAGGGCACGCCCGCGGAAATCAGGCACCACGCCGGCGGACGCCGTATTCGATGCATCACGCGCCTCGATGCAGCGTGGGTCCGCAGGCTGCCCGGCGTGACTGACGTCTCGCAGGACCGCGAAGCGCTGCTTATCCACGCTGCGGCGCCCGAGCCTGTGTTGCGAGAAATGCTCGCTGCCGATGCAACCCTGTATGGCCTTGAAATCAACGCCGCCGGTCTTGAAGAGGCGTTCCTTTCACTCACCCAGAACCACAACGCCGAGGAGGTGACCCAGTGAACTCCGCCGCTGTCATGGCCCACCCGCACAAGCTAAGCGCAGGCTACTACCTGCATGCACTCACGCAGGAAACCCGCTATGAATTTCTCAGCCGTCTGCGCTTACGCGCCTTTTCGCTCTCGACCATCGGATTTCCGGTGATGTTCTATCTTTTCTTTGGCCTTACCAACAGCCACGGCAACATCGCTGCGTATCTGATTGCGACTTACAGCTGCTTCGGGATGATCGCGGCCTGCCTCTTCGGCATTGGCGTGAGCGTCTCGCAGGAGCGCATGCAGGGCTGGCTCGACCTGAAGCTGGCCAGCCCCATGCCGCGCTGGACCTATCTCACGGCCAAGATCGCAAGCTGTGCCGCATTTGCCATGATCATAGTTACCATTCTGCTTGTGCTTGGCATTCTTTTCGGCGGGGTGCACATCACGGCGATGCAGATCCTCGCGCTTTACGGCGTCACGCTGGCCGGAGCCGTCCCGTTCTCCGCGATGGGCGTGCTCATTGCATTGCTGGTGCCGCCCAACGCAGCGCCTGCCATCATCAACCTCATCTATCTGCCCATGTCGTTTGCGTCGGGCTTGTGGGTTCCCATCCGCTATTTGCCCCACTGGATGCAGCACTTTGCACCCGTGATGCCGGCGTATCACTATGGCCAGCTGGCGCTCGCAATCTTCGGATTCGCGCAGCCCGGAGCGGCTTCTCAACACTGGTCCGCGCTTACTGGTTTCACTTGTCTTATGCTGGGTGGTGCGTGGTGGATTTTCGCCCGCAGTGAGGCCCGAGCATGAGTCCCCAAGGTCAAGATGCGATGAAGGACAGCGCCACAAGCCAGATTCCGTTCGACGCGCCATGCTCCACGGACAAGGCATACGACTGGCGTGAGCCCGCCGCGCTGCCGCAGCTCAAGAATATGCACAACCGTGGGCGTCTCTTCCATTTTGTCTGGCTTATCTACACGGCGTTTTTCTTTGTTGTGCCGATCCAGGAAAACACCTTGCGCTCTTGGGTCGAATTCGGCATTGCGTATGCGCTTTTTCTCGCTTTCTATGCCGGAATCTATTTCGCCCGCAATGCTCGCCGGCAATACTGGATGCTCGGCGGGATGGCCGCGCTGGGGTTCGCGTATGTGCCGCTCAATCCATCTGCCAGCGGCATGTTCATCTATGTGGCGGCCATTCTTCCATTCGTTACGGAATCGGCCTGGGTCTGCTTCGTCATCATCGGTTCCTTGTGTGTCGGGTCAGCGTTTGAGGCCTGGTATCTGCACATCCTGCCATGGTCCTGGGGCATCGTCGCTTTCTTTTGCGTGTCTGTCGGGGCAGGGAATTACATTGCTTCGCAGGCGCGCCGTTCCGGGATCCAGCTCATGCGGGCGCATGAGCAGATGGCCGAACTCGCCAAGGTTGCCGAGCGCGAACGCATCGCGCGCGATCTTCACGATTTGCTGGGGCACACGCTTTCGGTTGTGGCGCTCAAGGCCGAGCTGGCCGGCCGCTCCTTTGACCGCGACCCCGCGCGCGCCCGCAGTGAGATTGGCGAGGTGGAAGCCATTGCCCGCCAAGCCCTCCAGCAGGTGCGCGAAGCCGTTTCCGGCTACCGCATGCGCGGCCTCGCGGCGGAAATCGACAATGCGCAGCGTTCGCTCGCCGCTGCCGGCGTCAAGCTCACCTGCACTACGCCACAGCCGGATTTCGGCCCCGCGGAAGAAAGCGTTCTCGCGCTGATCCTTCGCGAAGCCGTGACCAACGTGCTCCGTCATGCGCAGGCAACCGAGGTTCGCCTTGAGTTTTCTGAAGATTCCGGCGGCGTGCGGCTCAACGTGGCGGACAATGGCCGCGGCGGCATCCGCACGGAAGGGAGCGGACTCCGCGGTATGCGCGAGCGAGTGCAAATGCTCGGCGGCAGTTTCCAGCTCGAATCCCTGCACGGCACCGCCATCTCGGTTCAGCTACCGGCGCATGCCGTCTCGGGAACGGTCGTTCAGCCATGAAACAGATCCAGGTTATCGTTGCAGAAGATCAGGCCATGGTGCTCGGCGCGCTGGCCGCGCTGCTGGAAACCGAGCCGGACATTGCTGTCTGCGCGCGCGCGGCCAATGGACGCCTGGCACTGTCGGCTGTTGCCGCGCATCATGCTGACGTGCTCGTCACCGACATCGAAATGCCCGAGATGACCGGTCTCACGCTGGCCGGGGAAGTCCGCGACCGTTATCCCGAAACGCGCGTCATCATCCTTACCACCTTTGCCCGCCCCGGCTATTTGCGCCGCGCCCTCGACGCCGGCGCCAAAGGTTACCTGCTCAAAGACCGTCCCGCGGCCGAGCTTGCCGATGCGGTTCGGCGGGTGCACCGGGGCCTGCGCGTCATCGATCCCCAACTCGCCGCTGACGCGTGGGAAAGTGGGCCAGATCCGCTGACCGAACGCGAACGCCAGATTCTGTGGCGTGCGGGGGAAGGCAAAACCAGTCAGGAAATTGCCACGGAGCTGCATCTTTCCGAAGGCACGGTGCGCAACTATCTCTCTGAGGCCATCAATAAGCTTGGCGCCGCCAACCGCGTCGACGCCGCCCGCATCGCCCGCGCCAAGGGCTGGCTCTGAGTTCATACCTGTCAGGTGAGGAGCGCCTGAAAGTATTCACAGGCCTCTAGTAAATCGTTTAGACTGCGGTTGCCTTCAAGGAGCGAGTTCGTCTGTCCCCTGCGAAATGCGCCCCATACCTTGCAACTTCGGCTGGAAAAAGGAGATTCCCGTGCGCCTGAAAGCTACCTCGCTCGCACTGTTGCTCGCCTGCACCGTATCCCTTGCCATCGCGCAAAAGCCCAGATATCAGTACCCGTTTGAGAATCCCTCGTTGCCGGTCAATGTTCGCGTCAAGAATCTGCTTTCGCTTATGACGCTGCAGGAAAAGATCGACGCTCTCGGCTCGGATCCCTCAGTGCCGCGCCTCGGTGTAGTCGGCACCACTGCCGTGGAAGGACTGCATGGCGAAGCGCTCGGCGGCCCGGCACACTGGGAGGGTCGATTCCGTCACGTGGTACCTACCACGCAGTTTCCGCAGTCGTACGGGCTTGGGCAGACCTGGGATCCCGCGCTGCTCGAAAAAGCCGCCGCAGTTGAGGCCTTTGAAACGCGCTGGGCCTTTGACAAGTACCACGCCGGAGGCCTCATTGTGCGCGCACCCAACGCCAACCTGGCGCGCGACCCACTCTGGGGCCGCAACGAAGAAACCTTTGGCGAGGACCCCTACCTCGCCGGCAAGCTCACCGTTGCTTATGTCCGGGGTCTGCAGGGAAATAATCCCCGCTATTGGGAAACTGCGTCGCTCATGAAGCACTTCGTCGGATACAACAACGAAACCAATCGCGCGGGCTCATCCTCCAACTTTGGCGTACGCCTGTTTCAGGAGTACTACGCCTTGCCTTTCCGCATGGGCATCGAGGATGGCCACTCGAACGCCTTTATGACCTCCTACAACGCCTGGAACGGCATTCCGATGACCGTGAATCCCGTGCTGCGCAGGGTTGTCATGCGGCGCTGGCACTTCGACGGCATCATCTGCACGGATGCCGGCGCCATGACAAATATGGTCGATCATTTTCACTACTATCAGACCCTTCCGCAAGCGGCTGCGGGTGCTATCCATGCGGGCGTCAACCAGTTCCTCGACCGATACCAGAAGCCGGTGGAAGAGGCGCTCGCGGAGCACCTGATCACGGAGAAGGACATCGATCGCAACCTCGCGGGCGTTTACCGCGTGATGATCCATCTCGGCATGCTCGATCCCGCCTCCATGAACCCCTACGCGCTCATCGGCATTACCCACGTCGATCCTGCCAAGGGCGATCCCTGGTGGTGGCCTTCGCATATCCAGGTCGCGCTCCAGGCGACGGAAGAATCCATTGTGCTGCTGAAAGACCAGGACCGCGCTCTTCCGCTCGACGCCGCCAGGCTGCACTCGATCGCGGTGATCGGCCCCTGGGCCAACACGGTCAATCTGGACTGGTACAGCGGAACCCCGCCCTTCGCCATCACGCCCGTCCAGGGCATACAGAAGTTCGTCGGTCCCAACGTCAAGGTTACCTATAACAACGGCTCCAACCTCGCAGCCGCCGCGGCGCTGGCGAAGAAGTCCGACGTCGCCATCGTCATCATCGGCAACAACCCCACCTGCGATGCGGGCTGGGGTGTCTGCAATGTTCCCAGCGACGGCAAAGAAGCCTTCGACCGCACATCCATGACGCTGCCCGGTGAGGCCATCGCCAGGGCTGTGTACGCTGCGAATCCCCACACCGTCGTGGTGGTGCAGACCAGCTTCCCGTACACCATCAACTGGACGGAGGCGCATATTCCCGGCATCCTGGAAATGACCAACAACAGCGAAGAGCAGGGAACCGCGCTCGCCAACGTTCTATTCGGCAAATACGATCCTGCGGGCAGACTCACGCAGACCTGGGTGCGCTCCATGAGCCAGCTTCCGCCGCTCATGGATTACAACATCCGCCACGGATTCACGTACCTGTATTTCCACCACAAGCCGCTTTATCCCTTCGGCTTTGGGCTCAGCTACACCACCTTCCAGTATTCCAACCTGCGCCTCAGCAGCAACACGCTGCCTGCGAATGGACAAATCACGGTGAGCGTCGACGTCACCAACACGGGCAAGCGCGACGGCGATGAGGTGGTGCAGATGTACGTGAAACATCTGGACTCGAAGGTCGCACGGTCCATCGAAGCGCTCAAAGGCTTCGAGCGAATCAACATCCCTGTCGGCCAGACGCGGACCGTAACCTTCCCGCTCACGGCGAAGGCCCTGGCTTACTGGAGTTACGGGGGGTGGCGCGTCGAGCACGATCACGTCCAGATTCTCATCGGCGCATCCTCGGCAGATATTCGCCAGAAAGCCGAGATCACGGTGGAGTAAAACAGTTCTGAGGTGCCAGTCCACAGTCCTCAGGAAATGGAATCCAATGCCTGTTGCCTCCATGACGCTGCAGCTTCGCATCGAGCACAGCCGCTCGCTCAAGGACCGCCGTCAGGTGGTCCGCAGCCTGAAGGAGAAGCTGCGCCACGGTTTCAACATCTCCGTGGCGGAAATGGATGAGGCCGTCACGTGGCAGTCGGCCACGCTCGGCATTGCTGCCGTCTCCGGGTCACGGGATTATCTTTCCGGGCTCATGACGGAGGTGGAAGCAGCCGCCCATCGTATCGCCGGCGACCTTGGGGCTGAGATCACCGACGCATGGTGGGAGCTGGTCGAGTGAGGGCTGCGGGCTCGATCAGGCGTCCCTCGGCAAAAATAAGAGGGGCAACGGCATGGCCGTCGCCCCTCTTTGGTTTCTCTGGCAGCGGTTATTTTGCTTCTTCTCGTGCTTTGCGCCGCGCCCGCAGCACTTCCATCCCAACGCGGAGACCCGTCATGACGGCGCCCACCTTGCGAGAGGTTCCGCCGGTGGCCTGCTGCACGATTCCGCCGGCGCGGCCCAGCCCTCCCAGCACCAGCGTCAGGGCTTCGTCGACGCGGTTTGCCTGGGTGTGTGTCTTGTCCACAATGTCAGTGAGGGCCTCGTTGACGTGGTCCACCTGCTGCCGCACCTTGCGGGAAACCTCGAGCATCTCCTCGGTGGCCTGTTTCAGCTTGGGCGATGCATCTACGAGAATCTCGCGTACTATTTTTACCGCCGGCAGAACATCGTCCTCGATGCGGTCCGTCAGCTCATTCACGCGTTTTCGGGTCTTGAGAGACCCGATCGCGATGATCATCATGAAAATGGCCTGCATCAGCGCCGAAGCGGCCACCACGATCACACAGATCAGAATCCCTTGATCGGTTGTCAGGTGCATTCCCTATGCCTGGCCTTCGGAAGCTTCCACTGCCTGCGGGCCAGCCTGGGGCGCTTCACGGCCGGCCGCGGTCTCGTAGGCCTCTTTGCCCGCCTGCACCGCTGCCGAAACCTTGTTCGACTTCTCCTGTACAAAATCCCGACCCTGGCGCACGAAATCGTCCCACTGGGTCCGGCCGCGATCCACGTATTCGTTTACGCGCTCCCGTCCGCGCTCGGCATAGGTGTTCATCTGTGTGGCGGCTTCGCGCCCCCGAGCCTTCAGGTACTCCGAGCCGTCGCGAGCGCTGCTCAATAGTTCTTCCCGCGTCTCCCGGCCAGACTTGGGCGCGTAGAGTACACCAATCAGCGCCCCAATGCCGAGGCCCGCAAGAAACCAGCTGAATCCACTCGATTGTTCTGACATTCCTTATCTCCTTCTCGTTTTCAGCCTTCAGAATCCCGCATGTTACCACAGCTCACAACCGCTGCGGCAAAACTTCTCCCACAGTAGATGCGCTTGCGCCGTTGCCGGCTGTCCCCGGAGCGCATTGTCGGCCGCGCGGAGCTGCTTTCAGCTCGCGCCGTTGTGGTCCACCATGCGTGCCAGGCGCATTTGTGGCCTCACCCACAGCATCGCATCAAACGCGTGCATACGCACAAACCCGAGTCGATCATACAGCCGAACCGCCCCATAATTCTGCTGCGTCACCGTCAGCGTAACGGTTTTGAAGCCATTCTGGCGCAGGTGTGCAGCGCAATCTTCAATCAGCAGCCCGCCCAGCCCGCGCCCCTGCCATTCTGGCGCCACGCACACCTGCGTGATGTGAGCCACGTTGTTTTTGACCTGCGAACACAGCAGCACGCCGACCAGTTCCCGCGTCCGGTCGCTCAGGAGCACTCGCGAGGCGGAAGCGTCGAAGCGTCCGCAGCCGGGGAAGCGGATGATGTTATGCAGAAACCGCAGTGAACCGGCGATGCTCTGGTACTGGTCGTTGATCTTGCTGTCCAGGTGCCCGGTGTAGGCGCTCGCAATCAGGTGCGCCGCCGGAGTAAAGTCCTCTTCCGTCCATGAGCGCATCGCCAGTCCCGCGGGTGGTTTGGGGATTTCCTTCCGCTTGCGCCCATCCAGCCGCAGTTCCATGAAGTCGCGCCGGAAGACCTCAAAGTCGGCGGCCCGAAAGACCGCGGACAGCCTGCCGGAAGCGTGCAGGAGCAACTGCGACTCGATCCGGTCTGTCCCCGGCGAATTCTGGAGCGTGGTAATCAGGTGTTCCAGCAGCTGCCGCTCAATGTCTTTGGCGGAAAACCGCCCGTCGCTGCTGTCGATGGAATAAACATCCCCGATCACGGCTTTGGCGTCTTCATAGACGCAAAAGACGTACCCGATGATCCTGGAGCCTTCCACGGCCACGTATCCCGGCAGCACCCGGGAGTCAAGGTACTGCAGAATCAGGTCGATGGACGTTCGGTAGTCCCAGTTCAGCCGCTGGCTCCACTCCCTGGTTTCGGTCGCGAGCAGCGGCTTCAGGTTTGCGGCCGAAAAATGGCGCAGATCCAGGATGTCCAACTGAAGCGCCTGCGTCATAGGCTGCAGTTCATCCTCCTTGAGGCCGGTACCGGGTGCGAATCGCCGCTTGCAGGCGTCGCCAGCATCGTGATCTGGCTGGAAACCATGCGCAAATCTCGATTACTTTTTCGCGGCCACCTCATAGACCACCAGATTCTGTGCAGGATACTCGAAAAGCTCCTCGTATGTCCTGCCCTTCAGCAGGGTCTTCAGTTTTCCGACGTCCTTTTTCTGGGTGATCAGCAGGTGCTGCGCCGCGGGAATGCCGTTCGTGCGATACTTCCAGACCTGCCGATCGCGGTAGAACGACAGCCCGTAGGCCATCTCGCGCCGCACGTCATACAGCGCCAGAATCTCCCCCGGTTCGGCAATCTCGTTCACGATCCTGGCCATCGGCCGCGCAGAAAAGGTCAGGTCCATCAGGTGGATGTTCCGCTTCGTATTCGGCAGCGGTCCGAGTCCGAAGACCGGTCCCACGCCGAAAATGTAGAACATCAACACCACGACCGGGATAATGGTCGCCGTGCGCAGCTTCTTCACGCCGTACTGCGCCACCATGATGAGGATGAAGACAGCCGTCGCAAAGCCGGTCAGCCCGCCGGCGATCAGCGCCCTCCCCGGCGGAATCTGCTTGGGATGCAGCAGATGCAGCGGCATCAGCAGCACAAACGTCACCAGCCCGCCAACCGTAACCGCGTGCAGGATCAGCAGCCAGGGCTTCAGCCCCCGGTTCTTGATGCGGTTGATATAATCGCCGGCCAGGATCGTCAGCGGAGGTATCGACGGCAGAATGTAGCCTGGCAGCTTCGATTGCGACAACGAGAAGAACACGATCGGCAGCAGCGCCCAGATCACCAGAAACTCAGGAAATGCATCGCCGGTCCGCGCGTGGCCCACATAATGATGCTTCCGGCGCCGCGCCCGCCATTCGTTCAGCGAGGTTCGCGCCGCATCGGCAAAGGCCGTCAGGGCGATCACCACCCATGGCATCAGCGCCAGCACCGCGACGGGGATGTAGTACCAGAACGGCTGCTCGTGGTGATACAGGTTCGAGCCAAAGCGCTCCAGGTTTTGCTGCAGTATGAATTGCTTCAGGAACTGAGGGTTTCGAATCTGTACTTCCACGTACCATGGCAGGACGATCGCCATGTACAGTGCCACGCCCGGCCACCAGATCGTCCGCCGCAGCACGGACCATTCCCTTCGCAGCGCGGCGAAGGTGACCAGAATCAGCAGCGCCAGAAACGGCGCCACAGGCCCCTTGGCCAGCGTGGCCGTTGCGTTGAAGAAGTAGAGGTCAAAGAGCCAGAACTTGCTGCCTGTTTCGTACCAGGCGTACCAGCCGAGCATCCCGATGCAGAAGGGAGCGGCCAGTTGCATGTCAGTGGAGGCGCCGCGCGCAAAGCTCAGGATTGCCGCGCAGGTCACGGTGATCAGCGCGGCGTCCAGCTCGCCGCCCCTGCGGAAGCTGCGCATGTGCATGTAGATGAGCACGATGAGCGTGAGAGCGAAGGTGGCCGAAGGCAGCCTTGCCGCCCAGTCGTGTACGCCGAACTCCATGAATGAGAGCATGGCGCGCCAGTAATACAGGGCCGGCTTCTGGAGCCAGGGATGTCCCCAAAGCACCGGTGTCACCAGGTCATGCCGATGGAGCATCTCGCGCGCCACCTGGGCGTAACGCGGCTCGTCGGCGCCTACCAGTCCCAGCCCGTCGCCTCCGAAGGCAGGCACCAACCCGTAAAACAGGAAAAAGAGGGTGAAGCCGAGCATGGTTACCACCTGCGCGGCGGTGGCAAACGCAGGGAAACGCGCCGAGATGCGGCTCGGCGCATGCTTGAACGCTCGAATCCAGGGGGCAGGATGAGAAGAATTTGGTCTAGTGTCAGGCACGATCCCAACTTAGGCTAACAGATTGGCAGCAAAGCGGCTCAATCGTTTGCCGCCAGGACAGCCTCCTTCAGGGTGCAGCTCAGCCCAGTCCGTACATGCTCTCCCGGAGCATCGCACGCAGCTTTTCGAGAATCACGTTGGTCGCGATGTGCATGGGCCCCTCGAGGGTGCAGCCGGCTGCATGCGGATGCCCGCCGCCACCAAACTCCTCGGCGAGCCGCGCCACGTCCACGCGCCCCTTACTGCGGAGCGAGAGGCGCACTCTGCGATCCTTCAACTCGCGCAGAAAGACGGCTGTCTCGACGCCTGCAATGCCAATGGCGTAGTTCACCACGCCTTCGCAGTCTTCCTCGGCCGCGCGTGTCCGCAGCATGTCGTCCTGGCTCACGGAGAGCCATGCCAGCTTGCCGTCCCTGCGTAGATTCGTGAGCGCCGCGCCCAGCAGCATCATCTTCGAGGTTGGATTGGAGAAATACACCTGCTCGGCGATCGCCGCCGGTTGCGCCCCGTGCCGCACCAGGTTTGCCGCCAGCTCAAAGGTGTGGGAATCCGTTCCGTCGTAGCAGAAGGAACCTGTGTCGGTCAGCACGGCGGCATACAGGCAGGTCGCCATCTCCGGGGTGATCGTCACACCCGCTTCCAGGGCCAGATCGTAGACCAGCTCGGCGACCGCGCAGGCTTCCGGCTCAATCCAGTTCACGTCGGCGAACTTCTGCCCGCTTACATGGTGGTCAATGTTGATGAGCTTCCGGCCTTCGAGCCCATGCAGCCGCGAGCGTGGAATGCCGTCGCACTCCAGCAGGATGACCGCGTCGTAGTCGCCTTCAATCACTGACCGGCGGGCAATCGACCGCGAGCAGGGAAGGCCGTGATAGATGAGCGGCAGCCCGTCACAGGAGACCAGCTCCGCTTCCTTGCCCATCTGGTGCAGAATTCCGCCCATCGCCAGCATGGAGCCAATGGCATCACCGTCCGGCCGCGCGTGCGCGCTCACCAGGAAGCGTTTGCCCTCGCGGATTGCCGCCAGCACGGCCTGCAGGCCCTCGCGCTCACCGTAGAGTCCCGTGGCGACCGGCTCGTACTTCGAAGGTGGATGAAAGAAGGTTTCGAGAGACATCGTTGCTAGGCGTCCTTCCGTCTCCTTTGCGAGCGGCCCAGCAACTCGTCAATCCGAGCCTTCATGCGCTCCGATCGATCCACGTGAAAGCTCAAATCCGGCACATGCCGCTTGCCCGTGCGCTCCTGCAATTCATGCCGGATGTAGCCGCGCGCCGCCATCAGTCCCTCGACGGTCTCTTCCTCGGCTTTTGGTCCGCCGTCCACGGCCACCCATACCTGCGCGGACTTGCCACCCGGATTGAGAATCACCTGGCTTACGTAAGCAAAGCTGATGCGCGGATCGCTCAACTCTCCCTCGATCATCGCGCTGATCTCCTCGCGCAGCGACTCGGCTACGCGATCCTGGTGATGCTTCCTGCCTCTTGACTCCTGCATTTCTACTTCCTAGGGGGTAAACCTGAGAGGATAACAGAGACCGGGCGATTGCGATCACAAATCTGCAACAGAAATCCGTGCAGGAATCGATTTTCTTCGCGCGCTGCCGTGCAATCCGGAGGGAGCTTCCTGTAACAGGCTGATTTCGCGCAGGTTGAGGCAAACGCCGCAAAAATCCGGCCTCCGGGAGCAATTTTGGTGTGACATCCACGGGTGGAAGAGTGCTGATGAGGTCGAGCGCATAGAGCATCTTCACTGATGCTATGAGATGTCTATAAGGTGTCCTGGATCGATCCGGTGTGGCCGTTCTTTGATGGAACGTCCACGCCAACTTCCTTCTTCTTCCCTACACCTTCAGTGAAAACGCCCTAGGGGCAGGTGAGCTGCGCCGAGCCCTCGATGGTGCACCCGCCGCCGCAGGCAGTTAAGGCGAGGCAACTGGCTTGCCCAATGGGAAAACTCCATGCATTCACGTCGTAGATGCCTTTGGCGCCGCTCCCGCAGGTTGCCAGCCCGTTGGCTGAAACCGTTACATCCTTGGTGGTGGCGTTGTTCTGGCACACGACCCAGTTGGCGGAGAAGGGCGTACTCGTCAGCGGAGCCGAGCTCCAGTGCGCCGTCGCGGTGAACTGCACCGTTCCGCCCGAACTGCTCGCGTCCGCCGTGACAGGGCTCACGGTAATGGCTTTGAGCACGCGGCTCGTCATCGAACTGTTCCCGCCGCAGCCGCCGAGCAATGCGGCTATGGCTGATAGCGCAGCAAGAAAGGCTAATCCACGCCGGAGACGCATGGTAAACCCTCCCCGGGTATCATTCTGGCACCAAAGAGTGGCTACGGGCAGCGATTCTGCGAATTACGGACTATCCAGTGCTTCCACCCTGTCGCGGTCAGTCACTTCGGTCAACTCGGCGAGACGGTGCGCCAGCCGCGTCTTCCACGCGTGCTCGGGGCAGCGCCAGCTCCAGTTGCCCTTCGGCAGGGACGGCACATTCATGCGCGCCTCCGAGCCCAGATCCAGCACATCCTGGGCGGGGAAGAGGCATATGTCGGCCACAGATGTGGCCGCCGCACGCATCAGCGCCCACACCTCGTCGTGATCGCTGGGATGCAGGTAGGCCTTGACCGCGGTTTTCTCGACCGCCGTTGCTCCGTTCTCCCACCAGCCGCGGGTGGTGTCGTTGTCGTGCGTGCCCGTGTAGACCACGGCGTTGCGCTCATAGCGGTGAGGCAGGTAGTTGTGCGCTCCGCGCCCGCCAAAACCAAACTGCAGCACCTTCATCCCCGGCAACTGGAAGCGCTCCCGCAGCGCATCCACCTCGGGGGTGATCAGTCCCAGGTCCTCGGCGATGAATGGCAACTCGCCCAGCTCGCGGCGAAGCGCTGCAAACAGCGCGTCGCCCGGCGCCTTTACCCACTCGCCGTTGACCGCGGTCTCTTCCTCTGCCGGAATCGCCCAGTAGGCCTCGAATCCCCGGAAGTGATCCAGCCGGATCGCGTCATACAGAACGCGCGCCCGCTGTACCCGCTCCACCCACCACTGGAAGCCGCGTGCTTCCATCACATCCCACCGGTAGAGGGGATTGCCCCACCTCTGCCCGGTTTCGGAAAAATAATCCGGCGGAACGCCCGCGACCCGCACCGGTGACAGACGCTCGTCCAGCTCGAAGAGCGCCGGATGCGTCCACACATCGGCGCTGTCGAAGTTCACGAAGATCGCGATGTCGCCCAGGAACTGAATTCCGCGCCCGGCGCAGTAAGCCCGCAGCGCCGTCCACTGCTCCTCAAAGGCGAACTGGATGGCTTCGGCCACGGCGATCTCTTCGGCCATTTCGTGACGCGCCTGAGCCAGAGCTCCGGGCTCGCGGCGCGCCAGCGGCTCGGGCCACTGATTCCAGCAGGAGTTGTCATATTTCCGTCGCAGCACGCTGTAGAGCGCCCAGCCGGGCAGCCAGCCGGCATTGGCCTGGCGAAAGGCCTCAAACCGCGCCCACTGCTCTTGTGGCCTACTCTGCAGGAAGCGCTTCGCGGCAGACTTAAGCAGGGGCAGCTTGCGCGCCGTGACTTCGTCGTAGTCCACGTTGCCCGCGCGCCCGGGAAGCCCGGCGATGGCGTCGCCCTCAATCCATCCCCAGTCGGAAAGGTACTCGAGTGAAATCAGCAGGGGATTGCCAGCGAACGCCGAGAGCCCCGCATACGGCGAGTTGCCAAAGCCTGTCGGGCCCAGCGGAAGCACCTGCCACCACTGCTGTTTGGCTTCGGCGAGAAAGTCGGCAAACTCGTAGGCCGCAGGGCCGAGATCGCCGATGCCGCCATACGAAGGCAGGGAGGAAATGTGCAGCAACACTCCCGAGGATCGCGCAAAGGGCATAATGAAAAACCTCTTCTGATAGTTGCATAGATGCGCAGCCGCAAAAAGGCCCGTGCCGGGGCACAGGCCTTTTTCAATTGCTGATCAGAGTTCTAGCGCATTTTCACAGACGCTATGAGGTGTTTTGGATCGATCCGGTGTGGCCGTTCTTTGATGGAACGTCCACGCCCACTTCCTTCTTCTCCCCTACACCTCAGTGAAAAGGCCCTAACCCTGACTTCCGACCGGGATGGCCGCCGCGTTCTGATTGATGTGGATCCGGCCCTGCTTCTCGTACTGGTGTTCCAGATTCGTTAGGAAGACGGCAAACATCTGGTCGCGCTCCTGGCTCAACAGCTGCTGGCGCGTTGCTTCAAAGTGCGCCTGGATTTCCGCCGCGTCCGGCAACTGCTTCTGCGTAATCTGGGCCACGACGCCGCTGCGGCCGGTGTTGATCCCCTTGCTCATCTGGCCTGGAGTCAGTGTAAAGAGCGAAGGCGCCACCTGCTCCAACTCCCCGATTTCGGGTACCTGGTCGGTGCGGCCCACCAGGCCGCTGGTCATGAGAGTCGCGCCCATCTGCTTGGCGGCCTGCGCCAGGCTGTTCAACTGATGCGCCTTGGCAGCCAGTTCATTCGTCTTTTCAGCGAGCAATCCGGGAAGCTGATCGTTGCGATAGTCAGAAAGAATCTGGCTCTTGTATGAGGCAAACGTCGGAGCATGCGCCGGGTCAATGTTGGTCACCTGGAAGACGGCGAAGCCATTGCCGGTGCTGGCGATTTCAGGTTTGGCGCCCTTCTTCGCGGTGAAGGCTTCGCTCACCAGCTTGGAGCTGTCCTGCATATTCGGCAAGTTTGCTCCCTGCTGGAAGGGGCTCGACGTGGTCACGGAGAGCTGATGCGCGGCTGCCGTCTTGGCCAGTCCTTCCTGGGCGGCCTGCTTGGCCAGTTGCAGCGCGTACGCCTGCGCCGCCTGCGCCGTCTCTTGCTGCGTCAGCGTGGACAGAATCTCCGCCTTGACGTCGGAGAGCGGCTTCAGGTGCGCGGCCTGCTTGGCCTCGGTCTGAATGATGTGGAAGCCGAACTGCGTCCGCACCAGCCCGGAAATCTGCCCCGGCTGCTGCGAAAACGCCACATGCTGGAAGGCTGGCACCGTCACACCCCTCTTGATCCAGCCCAACTCACCGCCCTGCGACGCGCTGCCCGGATCGTCAGAGTATTTCTTGGCCAGTTGCGCAAAGTTCTTGCCGTTGTCCTTGCGGAGCTGATCGAGAATCTTCTGCGCCTTGGCTTTCGCCGTCGCCACCTGTGCCGGTGTCGCGCTCTGCGAGACGGCAATCAGGATGTGCCGGACCTTCACTTCTTCGGGCACCTGGTACTGGCTCTGATTCTGGTTGTAATACTGCTGAATTTCCGCGTCGGTCACTTTAGGCGCGCCGCCCGGAACCTGCGTGTTGTCGAACGCGATGTACTGGACCGTCCGCGTCTCTGGAATCGCCTGCGCATAGCGGCCGGCGTTGTCCTTAAAGTACTTCTGGAGCTGCGCATCTGTCGGGTTGATCGTCTTCCGCAGCGTATCGGAATCCAGCACCGCATACTGGAAGTTGATCTTCGTCGCCTGCGTCGTATAGGCCGCCTGTACTTCCTCGGGCGATACCGTCACAGCGCCGCTGATCAGGTTGCGCAGACGGTTCTCCTCAATCTGCTTCTTGATTTCGTTTTCAAACTGCGCGCGCGACATATTGAACTGCTGCGAAATCAGCTGCGCATAGGCCTGGTCGCCGATGAATTTGCCGTGGGGGAACAGAATCTGTCCCCATACGCCGGTATGCAGAAAGTGGCGCACGTCATTGTTTGTGGCATGGATGCCCAGCTTGTGCGCGGCATCGAGTTCCAGATGCTGCTGAATGAGTCCCTGCCCGGCCTGCGGAATCATGAACTGCAGATAGGCGTCGGGCATGCCCTGTTCTTGCAAGACGCGCGCCGCGAGCTGCTGCACATCGGTCATCGTGATCGTATCGGTCGCCGGCAAGAAGTGTCCCAGGATGCCGCCGTAACCGATCGTCGCGTACACATCGCTGTTTGACGCCTGGTTGTTGAAGATGCCCGGGATGAGCGTGACCACCATCGTGATGCAGGCAACCGAAATGATGATGATGAAGATGGCTTTGACGAACCGATTGTCCTTCTGGAGAAAACGAATCATGTGTGGCTAGCGACCCTTAAATTGTCAGAAGCCTCGCGCGGACGCGCCATAGCAGCGCCGCAGGCGAGGTTTTCCCGTACCTTCAGTATACAGACCGGGCCCATGAGGTGTGTTTCCGCATGCACGGCGCAGCGGTTCTTCACAACAGCGTGAACTGGGTAATTTCCGGCCGGCAGTTGAGCCGCACCGGGATGCCCACCGCGCCAATTCCTCGATTCACATACATCTGCGTATTGCCCAGCCGGAACAGCCCTTCGACGTAAATTCGGCCAAACCTCGGCAGGTAAAGCGGCGGCACAAACGGAAACCGGATCTGGCCTCCGTGCGTGTGGCCTGAAAGCATCAGGTCCACTCCGTAGGAGGCGATCTGGGGCAGGATGTCCGGCTCGTGCGCCATCACCACCATCGGCTCGCCGTCGCGCAGTACGCTTTTGGGAATCGCCTTATCCGGCTGCGAGGCCATGGCGCTGGCGCTGCCCAGGCCGACCACCCAGAGCCGTTTGCCGCCGCGTTCGAGGGGGATCGCCTGGTTCACCAGTGTCGGAATGCCGTGTGTCTCCAGTCCATCCTTGACCCGCTGCCAGCCCACGACGTAGTCATGATTGCCGAGTGAGGCAAAGCGAAGCGGGCAGGCCGTCCGAGACAGTATCTCGGCGCACGGCTGGATGCGGCTGCGTCCGTATGTAATCGGAAGCGGTCCATAGCTCACAAAGTCGCCGGTGTAGAGCACCATGTCCGGCTTTAGTCCGTTGACGACCTGAACCACATGCTCCAGAAAGAAGGCCTCGTCGAATTCCTCAAAATGCAGATCGGAAATCTGCACGATCTGCATTCCGCGAAACTCATCCGGCAGTCTTGGCAGCAGGATGCTGTGCTTTTCCACCTGCAGGTAGTGCCGGCTGAACTCGATGGGATAAATCGTCGCGAGGCCGCCCGCGGCTGCCGCAATCTTCAGGAATCGGCGACGGCTCAGTCCACGGGAGGGCTCTTGAGGAGATGAAGAAGACTCCATTCTTCCATCCTAATTGGGGTGCAGGGGGGATTATTCCGGCGAGGGCAGCAGCTTTGGAATGCAGCGGTGCCCGGCCCCGCATGTGACCTACCCTGGGCATAACCCTGCCGGTATTTTCGTTTGGATGAGCGCTGGGACGGAAAAGTAAGCCGGGCAGCGTGCCCGGCTTATCGAGACTGGATTTACGCGTGCTCTACCACCCAAAACCAAAGTAGTAGCTGGGGCCGAAATAGTACGGGTATGGCGAGTAGTAGTAGGGCGCGGGATAGGCATATCCATACGGGTAGCCATAGGGGTATGCATAGGTTCGCGGATAACGCCCATAGTAGGAACGCCGCTGCAGTTGCGGCACACTCGACGCCAGCCGTCGCGCCTCCTGCCACGACACCGGCTGCACGGTTACCGGTGTGGCAAGGTGGAAATTCAGCACGGCTTCAGAGGGGATGTAGATCCGGGGGCCCTTGGTGGCTGACGAAATGCCCATGCCGGTCACGGCGCCCAGTCCCGCGCCCACCGCAGCGCCGGCTCCGCGGCCAATGATGCCGCCGAAAATTGCGCCCAGCACACCGCCGGTGATGGTGTTGCCGGCCGTGTATCCAGCCTTGTTGGAGCCCACGCCGGCCCAGAGATTGGTTTGCAGCGGATAGACCTGCCCGCCCATGTTCAGTGAGGTCAAGCGCAAGTCAAGATGCGGCTTGCCGCCCAGGCTTCCCTTGGGCTCGCTTACCTGCTCCACCGTGCCCTGCAGCATCGCGCCGCGCGGAATCGCCAGCACATTGCCTTCCCAGACGTCGTTGGCTACCGTGGCGTCAAACCGCTGTCCCGGCTGAAGGTGCGCGCTGTCCAGCGTCTCTACGGTCCGCACCTGCAGGAGCGTTCCGGCCGGCACCGTGACGGGCGCGCTCGACTGTTGCGGCGGAGGGTAGTTGTTCTGGCCGTTGTACTGGTTGTAGTTCTGCGCGCCGTAGCCGTTGCCATAGGACTGGCCCACGAAGCCGTTGCCCTGATACTCCGGGCGCGGCTGCTGGCCATAGCCCTGAGTGTTTTGCGCCTGCTGCTGGCCGTAGCTTTGATTGTTCTGGGGCGGCTGTTGATCCGGCGGCGGAGGAGGAGGATTGCCTGCATCGCTCATCGCGGGCGCGGCCGATGGTGGCGCCGGCGGCGCCTGTGGCTGCTGCGCCTCCGGTGGTGGAGGCGGCGTCTGTATCTGGTTCCCCTGGTAGGTCTGATCCTGGTTGTTCTGGGATTGGAAATTCTGATTCGCGCCGGCAATGGTCAGGTTGTTCAGAATCGTGCGCACGCCGCGCACATTCGCTGTTACGCTTTCGGCTTCCTGCCACTGCTCCTGATTCTGAACACGACCGCTGAGCGTCACCTGGCTGTTATCCACTGTCACCATGATGTTCTGGCCGCGCAGCAGGTGATTCCGGCTCAGCCTGGATGCAACCTCCTGCTGGAGCCGTGAATTTGACGCGGACATCCGGGCCATGTCGGCGTTTGCGGTTTGTGCCAACGCCCGCGGCGGAGCGTCCGCAAGCACTGCGGCCGTCAATGCGATCATCCCAAGGCTCAATAACTTCAGAATTCGACGCTGCGTATTCATCGCGCTTGCTCACCTCCGCGCCCGGTGTTCCGGCGCCGGCTGCAGCCAGCCGAACCGCCGCCAGGTGCTACCATGCTCAACACTTACATAGATGAAAAGTTGTGCCGGAAGGTGCAGTCGACACCCTCCGGCAGATGGTTTCAGGGCATTTCTTTCCTGGATTTCAGGCTGCGTTCATTTCTCTGTCATCCCCGCAGGCTCTTGTAGCGGGTAATCAGAGTATTGGTCGAGCTGTCGTGCTTCAGATCCGCCGGGCCAGCCAGTTCGCCGGCAATTTTCTTCGCCAGCACCTTGCCCAGTTCTACGCCCCACTGGTCAAACGAGTTCACCTGCCACACCGTGCCCTGCGTGAAGACAATGTGCTCGTACAGAGCCACCAGTTTGCCCAGCGCCTCCGGCGTCAGCTGCTTCAGCAGCAGCGTATTTGAAGGCCGGTTGCCTTCAAATACCTTGTGCGGGACCAGCCATTCCGGTACGCCCTCCGCTTTGACTTCCTCGGCCGTCTTGCCAAAGGCCAGCGCCTCGCTTTGCGCGAAGACGTTTGCCATCAGCAGATCGTGGTGGTTCCCCAGCGGATTCAACGTCTCGCCGAAGCCGATAAAGTCGCAGGGAATCAGCTTCGTCCCCTGGTGAATGAGCTGGTAGAACGAGTGCTGTCCGTTGGTCCCGGGCTCGCCCCAGTACACTGGACCGGTCTGGTAGCTCACCGAGTCGCCACTCAGCGTCACGTGCTTGCCGTTGCTTTCCATGGTGAGCTGCTGCAGGTACGCAGGAAAGCGCTTGAGGTATTGTTCGTAGGGCAGCACCGCGACGGTCTGCGCATCGAAAAAGTCGTTGTACCAGACGGACAGCAGGCCCATGATCACCGGCATGTTCTGCTCAAACGGCGCAGTGCGGAAGTGCTCGTCCATGGCGTGGAATCCGGCGAGCATCCGGCGGAAATTCTCCGGCCCCACCGCCAGCATGGTTGAGAGACCAATCGCCGAATCCATCGAATAGCGCCCGCCGACCCAGTCCCAGAAGCCGAACATGTTCGCCGTGTCGATGCCGAACTTCGTGACCTCGGCGGCGTTGGTCGAAACCGCGACAAAATGCTTCGCAATGGCTTTCTCATCCTTCAGCGATTCGAGCGCCCACTTCCGCGCTGTGTGTGCGTTGGTCATGGTTTCGAGAGTCGTGAAGGTCTTGGACGAAATGATGAACAGCGTCTCGTCCGCAGCCAGGTCATGCGTCGCCTCGGCAAAGTCCGTGCCGTCCACGTTCGATACAAAGCGGAAGTTCATCTCCCGCCGCGTATAGTGCCGCAGCGCTTCGTACGCCATCACCGGACCGAGGTCCGAGCCGCCGATGCCGATGTTGATCACATTCTTGATCGGCCTGCCCGTGTGGCCCTTCCACTCGCCGCTGCGCACGCGGTCGGCAAAGGCTGACATGCGATCGAGCACCGCGTGCACCTCCGGCACCACGTCCTGCCCATCCACCTTGATTGATGCGCTTTTGGGCGCACGCAGCGCCACGTGCAGCACCGCGCGATCTTCGGTGATATTGATCTTCTCGCCCCGGAACATCGCGTCGATCCGCTCCCGCAGCCCGCTTTGGGCGGCCAGTTCCAGCAGCAGCTTCATCGTCTTGTCCGTGATGCGGTTCTTCGCGTAGTCCAGGTAAATGCCTTCCGCCTCCAGGCAGAACCTGCCGCCCCGCGCCGGATCGCTCGCAAACAGCTCGCGCAGGTGCTTGCCGCGCAGCTCATCGGCGTGGTGCTTCAGTTCATTCCAGGCAGAAAGCTTGCCCAAAGGCGTCTTCGTCGTAGCTGGCGCTGTACTCATTCCATCCTTCTCCTAAAATCTTGGTGCGGGGAATCGTAACGGGTCATCAGGCGCAAAAGCCTGCTCTTCCAATTCTTGGACGCCAGACAGTGCCTTACCGTGTCTGCAATTTCTCAATATTCAAACGATCTTCAAGCGTCCAGGCTGTGCATGGCAAATTCGCGCCCGGCTTCCAGCAGTTTCTTGACTGATTCCGGCGAGCCAGCCTCGGAGTAGATCCGCAACAAGGGCTCGGTGCCCGAGGCGCGCAGCAGGAGCCATGCGCGCGCCGCATTTGTTACGCCCTTCGCCGCCGGATCATCCACGAAAAACTTGATGCCGTCCAGCGTTTCGACGTGCTTCACCGGCATCCCGGCGAATTCCTTCACGCCGGCTTTGGCCCTGGAGATGGTTGCATTCTTCAGATCATCGGCAATGTGCAGATCGATGCGCCCGTAATGGTGCTCGCCGTACTTCTTCTGGAGCCGGGCCACCAGCTGCCCCAGCGTCTGTTTCTTCTCGGCCATCACGTTGGCCAGCAGCAGCGCATTCAGCAGGCCGTCGCGCTCCGGCAGGTGCCGCTGGATGCCGATGCCGCCCGACTCCTCGCCGCCCATCAGGATGGTCTTTTCCAGCATCAGGTCGCAGACATACTTGAAGCCGATGCCGTGCTCGTAGAGCTTGCGCCCGTACCGCTCGCAGATGCGGTCGATCATGCCCGTCGTATTGAAGGCGCGCGTCACATCGCCTTCCCAGCCCTTGCGCTCCAGGATCCACTCCAGCAGCACCGAGAAGATCTTGTGCGGGTCCACGAACACGCCGTTCTCGTCGGTCGCGCCAATGCGGTCCGCGTCGCCGTCGGTGCATAGTCCCGCATGGCAGCCGTGCGCCACCACCGTCTCGCCCAACGCGCGAATATGCGGTTCAATCGGCTCCGGGTTGATGCCCGGAAAGAGCGGATTCGCTTCCGCGCGAATCTCCACGAAATCCACGCCGATTTTGCGGAAGATCTCTGCCAGGATTCCACCGCCCGCGCCATACATGCTGTCGACGCCGAATTTCAGCCCCGACTTCGCAATCAGCGGCAAGTCCGCGAAGACTGAAATTGCCCGGACGTATTCGGGAACAAAGTCCACTTCTGCAATCTTTGCCGGCGTGGCTTTCGGCAGCGGCTTGCCCAGCAGACTCGAAATCTCCGTCATGATCGCCGGCCGCCCCGAGCCGCCGTACCAGGCCTTGTATTTCACGCCATTCCACTGCGCCGGGTTGTGGCTGGACGTAATCATGACGCCGCCCGCTGCCTTGCGCTCACGTACGCCGTAGGAAAGCGCCGGCGTCGGAGTCACGCGGCTCGCCAGCTGCACCGGGATTCCCGCTCCGGCGAGCACCTCGGCCACCGTCCGCGCAAACCGCTGCGAGCCAAAGCGTGTATCCCAGCCAACGCAGACTCCGCTGCCTGCCTCAGGATGCGCCAGCACATAATTCGCGATGGCGCCGGCGGCCAGCCGCACATTGGCAAAAGTAAAGTCGTCGGCGATCACGCCGCGCCATCCGTCGGTTCCAAAGCTGACGGGGAATGTCTCGCTCATCGTTCTTCGGGATGCTCCTTTCGAGGCCGAAACAAGAATTAAATCAGATCCTCGCGCCCCTGCTGCGCGAGTTGCTTGACCACCTTGCCGACGTCCTGCGCGTGCTCGCGTGTGGTTACCAGCAGCGCGTCGTCGGTTTCTACCACTACCAGGCCTACCACGCCCACCAGGGCCACCATCTTGCTCGGGCAGTATACGTAGTTGCCGTGCGCCTCCAGGAGCACGCTGTTGCCGGCTTCCGTCACGTTCTCCTGTTCGTCGCCAAGCCCCTGGGCCAGCTTGTGGTCGTAGAGAGCCGACCACGAGCCGAGATCGTTCCAGCCAAAATCAGCCGGAATGCAATACAGCTTCGACCGCTGCCCGCCCTTGGCCGAGCGAGGCTCCAGGATCGCGTAATCCACGCTGATGTTTTCGCACTGGGGATACACGCGCGCGAAGACCTCCGCGAAGCGCGGCGTGCCGTAAGCGGCGGCAATCTCCTCAAGCAGTGGAGCCATCTCCGGCAGATGCTCCCGCACCGCCGCGGCCAGCGTCTTCGCCTGCCAGACAAAAATGCCGCTGTTCCAGTAGTAGTTGCCCGCGGCCACGAACTCCTCGGCGCGCTCGCGGTTCGGCTTCTCAGTAAACCGCCGGACGTGCATGATGCCGTCGCGCAGCTGCTCGCCCGTTTCGATATACCCGTAGCCGGTTTCCGCATGCGTGGGCTGGATGCCGAGTACCACCATGTTTTCGTCTTCCACGGCCAGCGCAATCGCCGCGCGCAGCGTCTTTACGAACGCCGCTTCCCGTGTGATGACGTGGTCGGCGGGGAAGATCCCCAGCACTGACTCCGGCGCCATCCGTTCCAACAGAAACGCCGCCAGCCCCGCTGCCGGAGCCGTATTTCGCGCCGCCGGCTCGCAGATCACCCGCTCCCGCGGCAATACGTCGAGCTGCTGGGCGATGGTTTCCGCCAGCAGATCGTTGGTGATCACCCACATTTTGTCTTCGCCGGCCAGCGGACGCAGGCGGTCCATCGTTTGTTGAATCATGCTGCGTTCGCCGTCGAGCGCCAGTACCTGCTTGGCTGCCGAGCGGCGGCTGCGCGGCCAGAAGCGTGTGACGCTCGCGCCCGCAAGAATGATCGGTCGAAAATCAATCCTGGAATCCGTCATGGCATCTTAGGATGAAACCTAAACCGCACAAGGCGCAATACGTATGATCACCGATGTACCTGTGCTGGCAATCTTGGATGCAGTTCCGGCCGGAATCACCACCAGTTGATTGCGTTTTACCTCGAAAGTGTCGAATCCGGCCCCGCTCAGGGTGATTTCGCCGCTCGCGCAGAAGAGCATCTGCACCGAGGCGGCAGCCTTGCCGAGTTCCGCCGGGGCAACACCGGCAGCCAACGGCCAACGCTCCATTTCGAAGTAGTGCTCGCGAATCAGCACCGAGTGGTCGCCCGCGTCGACGGGCTCCACCTTACCGGCGCGCGTCGTCATGCGAGCCGCTTCCATCGAGGCCTCGATGTGCAGCTCGCGCCCCCGCCCATAGTCGTACATGCGGTAGGTCAAGTCGCTGGTCTGCTGCGTTTCCAGCAGCACCGCGCCGGGCCCGATGGCATGCACCGTGCCCGCGTCCACGTAAATCATGTCGCCCTGGTGGACAGGTAACCATTCCAGATATTTTTCGAGCGTCTCATCCTCAATCGCGGCGCGGATCTGCCCCGGTGTGGTTCCCGGAACGATGCCGAGCGCCACGCTGGCGTCCTTTTCGGCGTCCAACGCATACCAGCACTCTGTTTTGCCGCGCGGGAACCCATGCTTCTGCGCCAGCTCATCGTTCGGATGCACCTGGACGCTCAGCTTCTCCTTTGGGAAAAGCATCTTCACCAGCAGCGGAAATTCGCCCGCTGCCGCGGCCTTGCCCAGCAGCTCTTGCGTGTGTTCGGCGGTGATGGCCTTCAGCGAGTGTCCCGCACACGGACCGGTTTCGGCGATGCACATTTCGCCCGTCAGCCAGACCTCGCCGATGGGTTCTCCAGTGGTCTGATAGTCATACCAGGGGCGCAGATCACGAAACCCCCAGGGTCGAGTGCGAAAGTAGGGTGCCAGGCGAAACGGAGCCATCGAACTCATATTTACCAGTATGCCTGATGCTACTGTTGATTCCCGATATACCCCCCTCGTGCACCGCACGCCAGAAAAAAGGGAGCCTGCGGTCAGCCGACTTCCCCGCATGCTGCGATTTCTCTGCCGATTACTTCTTCAGTTCAATCACGACGAACGAATTCGGCACTGCCGTTGGATACGGGTGAGGGTGCCCGGCGGTCGGCTTCGGCCTCGGCCCGAAGGTAACCGTCACCGTATAGAGGCGGCGGCCGTCCGGCTTCATGGCCATGGTGCGTGCGCCCAGTTGCGTCTTCACCGTCTCCACCTCCGAATAGTGATCGGGAGAATCCTCGTGGATCACGGTCAGCGTTCCCGTGCCGCCATTGGTGCTGAAGGCGTACTGGTCTTTCGCGTCAAATCGCGCCGCGTCCGGGCCCATGCCGATGGCGGGGGTCGCCACCACCTTGCCGTTTTCCGCGTTCACCACGGCCATCATGCCGTTGTGGCAAACCGAAAACAGCCGCATGTGTGCCGTGTCGATGGCCAGACCGGAAGGATGCTCGCAGGGCGCCAGCCGCCACACCGCCGTAATCTCGTGGGTCTTCGCATCGATGCGGACAATTTCGCTCTTGCTTTCGATGTTGTCGTAAATGCTGCCTTTGCCGTCACTCACCGGGAACTCCGGCTTGCCCGGCAGCGCCACCGTTGCCAGCACCTGCTTTGTGCCCGCATCGATGACCGTCGCGGTCTCGCTCCGTCCGTTGAAGGCCCACACCGAGTTGGTGTACGGGTCGTAGGTGATTCCGTCCGGATCCTTGCCCGCCGGAACCGTTCCTTCAATCCTGTTCGTCTTGCGGTTGAAGTACGCCACTTCGTCGGCTCCGCCGTCGCTGATGAATCCCGTCACGCCATCGCTCGCGAATACCACTCCATGCGTGCCCTTCAGCCCGGTGATGTCTGCAATCACGCGCCCGGTTTTCGGATTCAGCACCATCACATGATTTCCGCGCGTGATGTAGAGGTGATGCGAAACCGGATCGATGCTCATGTAATCCCACCAGTCGGCGCCGCCCACCTTCCAGCGTGCCGCCACATGGTACGGCTTCTGCGCGTGCGCCGCGGGAGCAGCCGCCATTGCCAACAACGCTGCACCTGCCAGCGCGCCTTGCCACCAACCAGCATGAATCTTCATTGCACTCTCCTTATGAGCGATGAAAATCACAACCCCGGTTATGCTACGAAAAGTTCATGAAACCTTCCTGAATGCCGTGCACTTCCTGCCGTCGAAGGGCCTTTGGCAGCACCCGCCATCCGCGAACGGCGACTTTTTCTACCATTCCGGCATCCATTTGAAAGTGCAAGCATTTTTCGAGTGTTCTTTGTAGTCTTGGAAGCCCTGTTTCCGTCCATAATCTGTAATTGAGTCACAAAAAAACTGACGTAACGAATCAAAGGAATCGAAGAAAGTTCAGGGGACAGAAAATGTGCCTGCGGTACGCTGCATAATTCCAGGCCCCCCATTCAGCTCATGCAAATCGCACTCCTTTTTATTCCGTCTTTGCGCATCGCGCTTCTTGGCATTGCGGCCATTCCGTTCATCTACTA
>JAJZIF010000319.1 GCA_021810735.1 Acidobacteriota bacterium | reverse complement strand
CACTATTTGCAGCAGATGGTCACCATGAGCCCGCTACAAAACTACACCCTGGAGATAGTCCCCATGAGCGACGATCTGGCCGTTTCCGGCGCCGCCATAGCCGCCTCCCAAGCCGCCGCAACATAACCCCGTGCGCGCGAAATCCTGGGGGCCCCAAGTCTCGATTCTGAGACCTGGGATTCTGTCGCGGCGCGTTCCCGCTCACTTGCGCGTTGCGCGGGAACTCCCCTCGCCTCTTATTTCTTCTTCGTGAACAGGCTTAGATCGATCGAATCCGCCATCGCCTCGTATCCCGCGTCTTTGGGATGAAGATGGTCACCGGAATCGTATTGCGCGGCGAAATGCTGCGGATTCTGCGGGTCGCGCACGGCTTTGTCGAAGTCCGCAACGCCGTCGAAGATCGGGCTGGTGCGGATCCAATCATTCACCGCATTGCGTACCTGATTGCCCGCATCGGAATAATATCCGCAGCCCTGATACGGAGTGATCGTCGCGCCAATCACTCGGATTCCGTGTTGATGAGCCTGCGCGGCAATCTGCGCGATGCCCGCCTCCAGCCTCTGCGTCAGATCTCCGTAGGGTTGACGATCGGTTTCAAATCTCCCTATATCGTTGATGCTTTCCAGCACGATCACATAGCGTGCGCCGCTGCGCCCCACAACGTCCCGATTGATGCGCGACACCGCATTCGGCCCGGCGCCGTCCAGCAGCACGCGATTGCCGCCAATGCCGACATTCACGACGCCCAGCACTCCCGCTTTTTTCGTGTTCGCATCCGCGGCCAGGCGTCCCGCCAGGTAGTCCGGCCAGCGATGGTTTTCGTTCACCGTGGCATAGGCCCCATCCGTAATCGAGTCTCCAAGCGCAATCACAGCGGAATCTCCCGGCGCATCCACATCCACCCCGGAGACGACATACCACGACTTCTCCGGCCAATCCTTCCCCACCAGAGTGGCCGCATCCACTTGATTGCCTGTCGCTGCGTACGAGATTTGCGCGGCATAGGAATGTTCCGTCGTCGTCATCGTGTGGTCCGGGAAATACATGCTGACCGCCAGATTGGATAACGCTGGCACGTCCAGCGTGACCGGATCGCTCACTACCTCCGCTCCGGGAGGAATGATGACCGAATCGCTTTGGTTGAACGTCAGGGCCCGGTCTGTCCCCGCCGTTATGCCGCTTTCCTCTGCGGTTCCGTCTGGATTAACGCCCGCGCTTCCGCTCGCGCCGAGTGCGACATGCGCCGCTCCCACGTGTAGCGGCTCGCTGCCGAAGCGGTTGGACAGCCACACCCGAACCTGGCTGCCGCCCACGCTGGTATGAACGATCTCGCGCAGCGTTTGCCCGGTAATATCCCGTGCGCTGCCCTGCGCCATAGACACCATGCCCGCGCCCCAGGTCGCCACCCACGGCGAGCGAGGCGCCCCATTCGCGGCGTAGCCAGCCGGAACAGTCCATGCCAAAGTTGCCAACGCCAGCACAGAAGCCACGGCAACTCGCCGGCACGGGGCGCTGCGATCGCGCCCCTGAAAATGCAAAAAAGTTGGAATGAAGTACATTTGTCCTCCTTCAAAAATATTCGTCAGGAAATCTCTCACGCGCAATTCTACATGCACGACGCCAGCGCGTTTCATCTGGAACTCGTTCCTTGCCCGACGGCATGCGCACTGGCAGTTTTCGTGAACAGGCTCAGATCGATGGCATTCGCCATGGCCTGATAGCCCGCATCGTTCGGATGCAGATGGTCGCCCGAATCATACCGAGGCAGATACCGCAATGGATTCTGGGGGTCGCGCGTCGCCTTGTCGAAGTCCACTACGCCGTCCAACACCCCGCTGGTGCGAATCCACTGGTTCACTTCCTGCCGAACTTCATCCCCCGCGGCAGAGTAATAGAAGCAATCCTTATAGGGTGTGAGTGTAGCTCCGAACACCAGAATTCCATGTTGATGGGCCTGCATCGCCAGTTGCGCCAGGCCCGATTCCAGTCGCTGCGCAAAGTCGCCATACGGTTGATGGTCGACGGCAAACCGTCCAATATCGTTGGTGCCCTCCAGCACAATCAAATACCGCGCGCCGCTCCGCGCCAGGACGTCCCGGTTGAACCTCGACGACGCACTCGGGCCGTAGCCATCCAGCAGCACGCGATTGCCACCGATCCCAACATCCACCACTCCCAGCACTCCGGCTTTTCTTGTGTTCGCATCCGCCGCTAGACGTGTCGCCAGGTCATCGGGCCAACGATGATTGTCATTCCATGTGGAGTGATACCCATCGACAATCGAGGCTCCCATCGCGATCACTGCGGAATCTCCAGGCGCATCCACGTCGACGCCGGAAAGAACATACCAGTGTCTCTGCGGCCAATCTTTCCCCGCCAGATTCGCCGCGTCCACTAGATTGCCTGTCGCCGCGTACGAGGTTTGTTGAGCGTCTGTGTGTTCCGTCGTAGCCGTGGTGCGGTCTGGAAAATACATGCTGACAGCCAGACTCGATAACTCCGGAACATCCAGCGCGACCGGATCGCTGACCACCTCCGCTCCAGGAAGAATCACGACCGAATCGCTTTGGTTGAATGTGAGCGTGCGGTCGGTACCCGCCGCAACGCCGCTTTCATCCGCGATTCCATCCGGATTGGCTCCCGCGCTCACACCTGCACTGACCGCAATATGAACCGCCCCAATGTGCAGTGGCGCACTGCCGAAGCGATTCGAGAGCCAGACGCGAACCCTGCTCCCGCCAACACTGGTGTGAACAATTTCGCGCAGCGTTTTCCCTGAAAGGTCCGGCGCGCCACCCGGCGTCGTGGCCACCATGCCCGCGCCCCACGTCGCCACCCACGGTGAGCGACGGGCCGCATTCGCGGCGGTGCCAGCAGGAACAGTCCACACCAGCGTTGCCATCGCCAAGACGACCAAGTCAACAGCTCGCCGACACGTGATGCCGCCACCACGCCTTGGAAAATTCAAAGAAGATTGAAATAGGCGCATTCGTTCTCTTCCAAAAAAATCACTCTGGAACCATCCGAACAGTGTATACGGCTGTCGCGTTGCCACGCCAAACTAAAGCGGATTGAAAGTCGGTGTAGCTATTTGTGGAAGGGAGTCATTCTGAACGAAGCGTAGCAAAGTGAAAGCCACCGCCTGAAGGCGGTGGCTGGGATAACGGACTGTAAGTCCTGTTCCGGCCAGAGGCCGGCAAAATGTACCCCGCACCAAGCGGGCTTCAAGAAGTAGATGGACTTAACCATCTACTCGAAAGTCTTCATCCTGATTCTCGTTCTGATTCGCGATATACTCGGCTACGATCTCGTCGCTCACATTGCCCGAGCTGCAGCAAAAATATCCTCGCGCCCACAGATGCCTGCCCCAAAACTGCTTCTTCAGGTACGCAAACTCCGCTACAGATGGTGCGCCGTCTTCCCTTTCAACCATTGCAGCAACCGGCTGATCGTCACCTGCGGCGGGATCGACACAAATAAATGCACAGGGTCTTTCGCCACATGCCCTTTCATGATTTTTACTTCATGCTGCGCGCAGATTTCCCGAACCAAGTCCCGCACCCGAGTCGCCACTTCCCCGCTCAAGGCCGGCTTGCGGTACTTCGTGGTAAACACGATGTGCAGGTGGATCTCGAATACTGTGTGCGCGCCCCGTCGATACTCAGCCATCCCTTAAGATTATCCTCCGGCGCGCTCGCTAAAGCCGTCGCCTGAAGGCGAGGGCTTCTACCCTCCCAGACTGGGACAGTGAACCGGGAGCTGATGCGGGAACTGGGCCGGCGTTGTCCGGAGCAGCGCATTGCGACGGTGGATCAGGACGCCACCATCATCGAGAGCCACAAGCGGCAGGCGCTCAGAACCTATGAAGGCGAGCGCGGTTATCAGCCCATGCTGGCGGTGTGGGCGGAGATGGACGCGGTGCTGGCCGATGAATTTCGCGACGGCAATGTGCCGGCGATGATGGCCCCGTTGGCGCTGGCCAAGCGAGCCTTCGCGGCGCTGCCGGAGACGGTGAGGAGTTTTTACTGTCGGGGCGATTCGGCCAGCCACGAGAAGGAATTGCTGACGTGGCTGCGCGATGAGAATCGCGCCGATGGTCCGCAGGGGAGGATCGGTTTCGCCATCAGCGCGCGCATGAGCGAGGCCTTGCATCAGGCGATTGTGCAAGTTCCAGAGGCGAGTTGGCAGATGTACGGCAAGGCGGACAGCAAGGAGATCCGCGAGTGCGCGGAGGTGGACTTTGTGCCGGGAGAAAAGAGCGAGCAGAAAGACACGCAGCCGTTGCGCGCTATGTGGCGATTCGCATTCGTCCGCGGCAGGAAGAGTTCTTTGCCGACGGCAATCGGGTGAAGCATTTTGCCGTGCTGAGCAACCTGTGGGAGTGGACGCCGGAGCGGCTGATCCAGTGGCATCGGGAGAAGGCGGGGACGATCGAAGCGGTGCATGATGTGCTGAAGAACGAGTTGGCCGGAGGCGTGATGCCGAGCAAATACTTTGGCGCGAATACCGGGGTCCCCACGGACAGGTCTTCGTCCGTGGGGTGAAATGCGGCCTGGTTGAGGCTGGCGGTGATCGCGCACAATGTGCTGACGGCGCTGAAGCGCATCGCGTTGCCGGCGGAATTATTGCGGGCGCGACCGAAGCGGCTGCGTTTTTTGATCATCAGCACGGCGGGGCGGTTGGTGCAACATGCGCGGAAAATGCGGCTGCGGCTGGCCGCATTGGAAGAGCGCATCGCCCTAAGGAAGGAGGCCTTGCGACTGCTGCCAGTCGCTACATGAGAAAAGGCTGTGGCACGCGTATCGACGGATTTTCCTGAGCCGATTTTGACCGACCCAGGTGGAACTATGTCTTGAAGCGACGCTGGAGGGGTTGACCGGCGGCCGGCGGACGTTGCAGCCTGCTTGCAGGGCGGATGCGCTGCGGAAACTGGGCGGTAGTGTCAAATCTTTTGTGTAAACGCCTTTGGTTGAAATTGCGTGATTGTTATGCGCATTGGTGTGGGAAGCGAGCTTCCCACGCCAATGCGAAGCGGTTGAGGGCCTCTTTCCAGCCCTGCACGGCGTTCCATTTTCCGGCCAGGTTTCTCAGCGCCAGATACATCACTTTCAACGCTGCATCTTCCGAGGGAAAGGCGCCGCGCGTCTGGATGGCCTTGCGCAAACTCATGTTCAGCGATTCGATGGCGTTGGTCGTATAG
>JAJZIF010000318.1 GCA_021810735.1 Acidobacteriota bacterium | reverse complement strand
GGTTGTGCCGGAGCCGTAGGTGACGTTGGCGGGCAGAACGATCTTTTGGCCGTGCCACTCGGTGGTGATGGTTTTCTTATCAGCAGAGACGGCGCCGAAGATGCGGTTGGGGTAGGGGATGAGGAAAGCGCCACCGAAGGTGAAGCTGTTGTTGCCATACTGATCGCGGCCGGTGCCAGTGAGTGCCTGGGAGGCTATTTCGACAGAGGGGGATGCCAGCACGTTGACTATGCCCTGGCCGGGGACGTAGGCGGTGATCTGGAAGACGTTCATGCCGCGGCCGGGAAAGACTGTCACGCCGAGGAACTGGGGCGTATCTCCGGACTGCGCACGGGTGAGGTGAACGACCGGCTCGCCGCCGATAAGGAGCGTTGTCGCGGCGGCGGTGGGGTTTGCCTTGGGTGTGGCGGGTTTCTTTTGGCAGCCGGTGGCCGCGACCAGAACAGCAGCCGAGAGCAAGAGTAAGCGATAGGAGCGAGACATGCGGCTGAACCTCTTGAGAAGATGGGTTTAGTCGAGCGACCACATTTTACGCTGGAGAAACAGGACGACGACTTCCTCGCAGGACGGTACCTCGATTCTCTGATGAAAAACCAACGTTCCGGAAAGCCTGACTCAGAAGGCGCATTAAAGATTCTGAATGAGCGCGTGGTGGACTGCCAGCGCTGCGAGCGGTTGCGTACTTACTGCGAAAAGGTGGCGCAAGAACGGCGGCGGATGTGGATGGACTTTGAGTACTGGGGCAAGCCGGTGCCGTCATTCGGGGATCCGCGGGCCAGGCTGTTGATTGTAGGGCTGGCACCGGGAGCGCACGGCTCGAATCGCACGGGGAGGCCGTTTACCGGGGACGGTTCAGGGGATTTCCTGTATCCCGTATTGCATGAGGCTGGGTTTGCTTCGCAGCCGAAGGCTATGCATCGCGGCGACGGGATGGAGCTGCGGGATGTGTGGATTACCTCGGTGGTGCGATGTGCTCCGCCTGGGAACAAGCCGTTGCCGGAGGAACTGGCTGCGTGCGCTTCGTATCTGGATGAGGAGATTGCGGCGCTGACGGGCGTGAAGGCCATTCTCTGCCTGGGGAAGATTGGGTTTGACGGGGTTGTGGCGCATCTGATCCGCACCGGCGAGATGGAGCGGCGCGGCGGGCTGCAATTTGGGCATGGAGTTTGCTACGACCTGCCGAGCGGACGGCTCCTGATGGCGAGCTATCATCCTTCCCTGCAGAACACGAACACCGGGAAACTGACTCATTCGATGATGCTGGAGGTAATTGTGCGGGCGCGCAGAAGGATTGAGGGTTCCAGGTGAGGGTAAGGGCATCTCGCAGGTGGGTGGCGTGCATCCAGTGTGCAGGGAAGAAAAATATCCGCCGCCGGGGGTACTTTGGCAGCGGAGAGACAAGTGAGTAATCCTGGGTGCTGATTTCGTTACTGCTCGTGCTTGCCTTCATGTTGCTGGCGTCGGCGCCGATCTGGCCCTACAGCCGTGAATGGGGATATTACCCCAGCGCCGGCATTGGAATCATTCTGCTGGCTGTGGTTGTGCTGGCGGGACTGCACATTTTCTAAATCTGGATTTGGAGCGGGAGACCGGGATCGAACCGGCGACATTCAGCTTGGGAAGCTGACGTTCTACCACTGAACTACTCCCGCAACATGGAAGTGCATGCAGCGCGGCGGTTTGCCTGCTCTGTATTCTAACCTAACAGCGAGGAAAGAGAGCGGGGAGCCGGAAAGCGGTCTGTGCCCGAGAATGGGTGAATCAGGGCGAAGTCCCAGTCGTGAGTCTGGTCCAGAAGAAAGCCGCGTCCGACGGACGCGGCTTTTGAGATTTAGAGGAGAATGAATCGGCGAGGCGGGTTATTTTTCCTGCGCAACTTCTGCTTCCGCCTGATCGAGCATGGTGAACATGTCGTTGAAGTTCGTTACCTGGACGTAGTTCTTGCCGTGGCTGTAGTCGTTGGTGACGATCCATACAGTAGGAGTGTAGTGGACGCCCATGCGGTCGCCGAGTGCCTGGTCAGCCTTGACCTGCGCGGCCAGTTTGCCCTGCGGGTCGACAACGAAAGGCAGGGCCGTGCCGTGCATCGTGGCGAACTTTTCGGTATAGCTGCGCAGGTCAGCTTTGGTTTCAATGTTGGGCTGATTGGCGTAGATGTAGTTGCGGTACTGATCCGCCAGCGTGATGTTCTTGGCGGCGAACCAGTGGGCGTAGACCGCTGCCGGGAAGGCCCAGTTGTGCTGCGGGAGAGGAAAGTCGTAGTGAATCCAGGGCACGTGGTACTTGGCGACGGCGTCCATGATGATGGGGTTGTCATGGCCGCAGACGGGACATTCGAGGTCCTGGAATTCAACAATGGCGATTTTGGCGCCCGGTGGAGGCTTGAGGATGGAGGCGTCGCGAACCTGGATGGGGTTCTCGAACTGGGCAAAGGCGAGAGAAGTGGTCAAGAGGACCGGAATGAGGAGTGCCTTGCAAAGGCGCTGTCGCAACATGGCCATATGGTATCGCGTAGACCTGCCAAACTGGAATATGCTGGGAACTTCGTACCGTGTTGGACGAATTCGATAGGAGAAAGTTTATGCGTTATCTTCTGGTAGTTCTGGCTGTGGCCGGGGTGGTTGTTTCAGCATTCGCGCTGCAGGCCCACTACTCCACCAGATATCTTGAGTTGCCTTGCGATATTAATTCGCGCTGGAGCTGCGGGCTGGTGAATCACAGCCGGTACGCAGTGGTGCTGGGGGTTCCGGTGGCGATGATCGGGATTATCGGCTACACGTTGCTGGGGGTCGTGGCGTGGTTTCGGCTACGGCTGCAGTTCATGGCGTTTTCGATTATTGCGCTGGGGATTGCCCTGCACTTTACCTACATTGAGGCGGAAGTGCTGCAGATGTGGTGCCTCTACTGCGTTATTTCGCAGGGGATTATCGCGTTGATGACCGTGCTGAGTATTGGCTGGTGGTTTACCTGCCGGTGCCGGAAGCCAACTAGCGCTGCAGCATGAGCTGATCGTAAGGGGAAAACAGCCGTCTGAGCACCAGGCGGCTGGTGACCAGGCAGGTGAGCGCGGCAGCGGCGAAGATAACGGCAATAACCACGAACTGGTACAGCGCCGCGTAGATGGGCGAAGCGCCCGAGAGCACCATGCCGGCCATGATGCCGGGAATCCAGACAATCCCGAGCGAGCGCAGGTTGTTGAGCGCGGGGATGAGGCTGGCACGGAAGGCGGCAGCGCGATAAGGCGTAAGTGCGGTCTGCGCCGAAGCTCCCAGAGACAAAGCTGACTCGATTTCGCCCTTGTGGGCGGTGACTTCGCTGTGGAGGCGGTCGAGGAAAAGGGCCTGCGTGTTCATGGTGTTGGCAATCACCATGCTGCCGACCGGGATGAGAATCGCAATTTTGACCGGGATGACTCCGGTGACAGCCATGAGGCAGAGGATGGAGCCTGCACCTGCTCCAATGCCGGCGAGGGCAAGAGTGAAGGTGCGCGGGAATTTGTGGGCGCGCTGACGAATGATGCTGGCGGCGGCAACGACCATGGCGGCAAGTACGAGGGTGCTGGTCCAGCGCGGGCCATGGAGCAGCCAGGCAAGGATGAGGCCGACGAGGACAATTTGCATCAGTCCGCGGAGTTCTGCCCATGGGATTTCCCGCAGGAGGCCGGGCGCTTGTTTGCGGGCCAGAAACATGACGAACAGAGCGGCCAAACCAGAGATGAAGCACTGAAGGATGCCGGTTCGGAGTTCGGGCGTAAGCCAAGTGGGCCAGGTGACGGCGACAGTCATGAGAGGACCTCCTCGGGAGTGCCGAAGGCGACGACTTTGCCGGATTCGAGATGCAGGACGCGGTCGGCGAGGCGCGCCTGATCCGGGCTGTGGGTGACCCAGATGCAGGTGAGGCCGCGCTCGCGGATGAGTCGAAGTATGAGGTCTTCGACGGATTGGCGGTTGGCGGCGTCGAGGGCGGAGGTAGGTTCGTCGAGGAGCAGCAGTTCGGGCTGGTTGGCGAGCGTCCGCAGAATGGAAACGCGCTGGGCTTCTCCGCCGGAGAGCGTGGCGGCGTCGCGGGAGGCAAAACCTGGAAGGCCAACTTCTTCGAGCATGGACTGCATGGCTTTGGCGGCAAGATGGACGCCTTGCTGCCCGGGGCCGAAGGCGATGTTGCCGGCGACTGTGCCGGGGAAGAGATAGGGGTGCTGCATGACCAGACCGATGCGGCGGCGGAGTTCGGCGGGCGGAAGGGCGCGCGTGTCTTCGCCGTCGAGGCGGATGTTGCCGGAGGTGGGTTCTTCGAGGCGGTTGAGCAGGCGCAGGAGGGTGCTCTTTCCGGCTCCGCTGGGACCCGTGACGGCGAGGATTTCTCCGGTGGTGACGCTGAAGTTGATGTTCTGGAGAATGGTGCGCGATTCGGGAGGCGGGGTGTTCCGCGAGACCTCGATGCATTCCAGGCGTGGAGAGGTTGAGTTCATGCGAGCCTTGCCAGCCAGTTTAGGGCATCGCAGCAGCGGTCAAGCTCAATTTGTATTGGATAGAATGAGCGCAGTTGCGGACGAAGAATCATCTTGAGGCGTTGGGAAGGAATCAAGCGGTAGGGGTTTTGGCGCAGTTTCAGAAGAATCGCGGTGGTGTGAGGGCTGGTTTCCGAACGGCGTTGCTGCTGTGTGTGGCTTTGCCTGCGTTGGGGCAATCGGTGAAAAGCCTGCCTCAGCCGGTGGGGTATGTGAGCGATTTTGCGCAGGTGATGTCGCCGCGGACGGTCGCTCGGCTGAACCAGTTGTGCGGGCGGGTAGAGCAGAAGACGCATGACCGCATCGACGTGGTGACCGTGCAGACGACCGGTGGCGAGCCGATTGAGCAGTATGCGGTGAATTTGCAGCGCGCATGGAAGGTTGGCGGTCGTGAGGCGATGGTGCTGATTGCGGTTGGGCAGCGGCAGCGCTGGATCGCGGCCGAGAGCGCGCTGGAGGCTGCTTTGTCGCCCGCGGATCTGGAGAAGATCAGCGGGCAGATGGTGCCGATGCTGCGGAACAACGATTTTGACGGCGCGACGACCATGGCGGTAGAAGAATTGGCCGCCCGGATGGCGCAGAACGCCGGTGTGAAGATGAATGTGAAGCTGCCGTGGGGTGTTCCGGCGGCGGTTCCAGCGGAGGATCGATGGCTGAAGCCGTTGACCTGCGGGCTTACGGTGCTGATGTTTGC
>JAJZIF010000317.1 GCA_021810735.1 Acidobacteriota bacterium | reverse complement strand
AATACCCGGGCTTGGCGCAGGAAGCCGCGGAAGCTCTCATGGGCTTGCAGATGCATGGTGCGGTGACGGGAATCAATCCGCCAATGGCGAATGAGCCGCTCCTCTTCCCGGAAGTGATAGCGGGTGTAATCAACCAGCTCATCGAGACATGCGAGTACCGCTTCTTGCGAAGCAGCATCAGCCTGGATGCGCGCGATCCGATTGAAAATCTTAAGCAGGCGTTGATGCTGTTCATCGACCACGGCGATGCCCGTAGCCATGACGTCGGTCCACTGCAGCGGTCTTGCTGGATCAGGCACGAGAATTTTCTTGGGACTGGAGCCGACTTCGGGCCGCGCCGGACTCCCGATCGGAAGATGCCCGCTCGCGCGACAAGGCAGTGCTACCTAAAAAATTCGACGTCATCCGCACTTGCATCACAACAAGGCCCCTAACGCCTCAGCCCGGGGAGACTGCCATGTCGCGCATCATCGAATTGTGCGCCCGGTAACAGGCTCGTCGTTCGTCACTGCCGAACCAGCACCCGCAGAGACCCCGGAACCGCAAATTGTGATCTTTATCGCACATTTCAGACCTTCTGGCACATCCCATTGGGAACCCTCCAGCTTCGGGGTCAAGAGACGGCGGCAGAGCGCCGCTCGGGTCGTGACCAAGCATGATCCGGTTGGGGTGAACTTCGATGCCAACTGCAAGGGTAAAGCTCCGGTAATTGCTCTGATGGTCTGACGCAGAAAGCCGCCCTGCGCTGCCGTCTTCGGGTCCTGTTGCTCCACTGTGAACGGCCACAGGTGCAACTCATCATTCTCGCAGGCCGATGCGCCACGCCAGAGTCTCCCTGGGTTGACCAGGCGCAGCGTGTTGGAGAAATTCCCAGCCCCGCAGCCTGATCGCCCTCCGCAGTGTCGACAGCTCAGCCTCGCTCCAGACCCACGATGCAATCTCGGCCGGCCCTCTTTGCCGCGTACATGCGCTGGTCGGCAAGACGCACCAGCGACATCGCGGCCGCGCACCGGTCCGCGATACGCTCTGCGACGCCGACACTGATGCTAATCGCTCGGCCGTTCGGCAGCTGACCCAGCCCGGCCGCGCGGATTCGCTCAATGCATTCAATCGCCTCGTGCGCCGTCTTGCCGGGAAAGAGGACCACGAATTCCTCGCCGCCCCAGCGACCGATGCACTCAGAGCCGCGCAGTACCGCCCGGATTCTGCGCGCGGCGCTGGCGAGAACTTCATCTCCGGCTTCATGTCCGAATTTGTCGTTAACCGCTTTGAAGTGGTCGAGATCAAGAAAGGCCACGGCGACTGGCGAGGCGATCCGCTTTGATGACATGAAATGCATCTCAAGCAGTTCCGTGGTGCTGGCGCGCGAAAAGCACCCGGTCAACGAATCCTGTAATGAGCGTCCGACAAGCGCGACGGCGAAAGCCAACTGACTGGCACCAACGACCAGCGCAATGCCTGCCATCAAACACAACAGCCAGACGGCATCCACTATGCCGCCCGGCAAGAACGCGCCGAGGTGGACCCGATATGCGATGACTTCGCCGATCACGATCGGCGCGGAGAATGCTGCGGTCTCGACAACGGTCAGCGGAAAGACGCCCAGTCCGGCCATGGCGACAACGGGCAGCACGCCATACACGTCCAGCGCTATCCGTGCGATGGGACTCAGTCCTGGTTGCTGGAAGAGCAGGAGCGAGCCAAAGAAGAAGGCGGTCGGGACCGCGTACAGCGCAACCAAGCTGCCATAGATGCTGGCAAGCGACGGGGTCCGGCGAGTCATTACCGCTAAGTATACAAGTGCGGCACTTGCGAGAAGACGTCCAACGGCCAGAACGCCAGCCGCGTGAGTTGGAAGCGTTGCTACATCGACCGGAATCCATAGCAATGTGAGGATTGCGAAAGCCACCGACAACACGCGCACACGCGTGCGAATCAGTTCGCATCGGCGAGACGACATGAGCACTGACTGGGCCGGTGGCCAAATTACGCAGCTCAGATACTCCGGCCGGTACTCGTCGGATATGAGCCAATGCAGCAATTGTGCTCTGGTGCCCGGCCAGTTCATCAAGTCTGTCTCTTCGTACGGCAACGCCGCTCGTGAGAGCGTTGCCAGGCGATCAATGCCGCCATGGCACAAGCGCGCATATGGACCGTTGGTCAGCGGTTGATGGTTCATCAAACGCCTGAACTGTAGGCAAGGCAGCGGCATGCCGCTGCGATTTGAATCCCACTTTCCGGACATTTCCGACGCGATTTCCTCCGTTCTTGGAAAGCACGGGACTACTGACGACCGACCATTTGAGTCAAGCGGTACGGTACTGTGAATGATTTGTGACAACTGTGTATTCCACGCCGAGACGACGTCAGACCGCGCCAGCGGACTGCTCCCTGAATGCAGGTAGGCCAAACCGCTGCAGTTGAACGGGGGCAGCGGCCACGCTCGTTGGCTGCTGCGGCAGACATGCCCCACCTAACCATTACTCCGGATGATTCAGCCGGATATTGATCCCGCCGGACTGCCCCTGGTGGCGCAGGGCATCCTGCGCATGGCCGAGGCCGCGCGAGGCGTGCTTGGCGACGTTCATCGCGTGCTGAGCGGCGGTGCGGTTGAAGAATCCCTTTCCGGCCTTCTCCGCCCCGGCACCCTCTGCGGCTGCGCCCGGCGCAGTCCCCTTCGGGTCCGCGATGCCATCCTGGCCACTTCCCGCGGCTGTCCCCGGAGGCACACTGCCAACGGCAGGGCCGGTGCCGCCCGCAGGGCCGCCTGTATTCGAGTCTGCGCCGCGATCCTGGCCGGGGTGAGCTTGGCCCGTCGAACTACCGCCCGTCGGACCTGCGGCGCCTGAGCCTGCGCTCGGGCCATTCGCCGGTCCTTGGCCGGGGGCGGCCCCAGAGCCGGCCGCCCCCGCCTGACGCGACGCCGAACCTCCGTCGCGGTCCCCGAAGCGAATATTCGGCGCTGGTCCGCCCGCAGCGGCCCTGGACGCGCCTGCCGGCCGAGCGGAGGCTCCCGGCTGGGCGGGCCGGGCTGTGCCGGCCGAATCCACCGTCCATGCACCGGTCGGGCCGCCAGATCGCGCACCGCTGCCGACGCCGCCGGCACGGGCGGTGCCGGTCGCAGAGGCTCCCGAACCTCCACCGAGGCTGCCGACCGGTCCGCGCGAACTCGATCCCGTCGCGCGGGCAAGGCCCCCGACGCCGCCACCCCCGCCACTGGCGCCACGGTTCGTGCCGGCCATGGCCCCGAGCATGCTGGTAGCGCCCATGTCCCCGGCGATACCGCCCGCCACCGCGGACCCGCCACCGAGCCGTTTCGCCATGGCGGCGAGCGCCATGCCACCAGAGCCCGCGAGACCCGCGACACCTGCGGCGGCGCCGATCCCGGCAGCCGCCACGCCCGCCCCGCCCGCCGCGGCGCCCATGAAGCTGCCCGTGGACAACGACGGACTGCCCGAGAGCATGCTGCCGGCGATCCCCGGCGCGCTGAGTCCCACCACGCCGTAGACCAGCGTCATGAACGACATCTCGATCGGCGCGGTCCAACTGTAACCTCCCTGGCTGCTCATGACGTGGAACACATGCTGAATGTCGACCGGCAACTGAGCGCCGAGCGCCAGGATCACGGTCAGCACAAAATATTTCACGCCGATGCTGAATACGTAGGAGAGGTATTTTTCCGAAAACGTCGTGGTCCAGTTCGAGCCGCTGAACGCCAGCATGAAAACCCCGGCCCCCAGGATGACCGAGGCTTCAATATTGATCATGAGTGCCTCGAACGCCAGGAGCGCGTAGGCCAGAATAAAGATGATCGCCGACGCAACTGCCGAAAGGCCCATAACGGTGTCATCGAGCGGGTGCAGCAGGCTGATCTGACTCGTTACCGCTGAGGTCAGCGCCTTAATGGCATCCCAACTCTGCCCGAAGATCGCCGAGGGGTTCGCAGGCGTAAGCGCCTGGGCCTGCTGCCCCGACATCCCCGTCACGACCAGTCCCGCTCGTTGGAAGATATGCAACACCAGCGGAATCCAGTGCGGCGCCATGCCGATCACGCCGAAGTAAAACAGCGCAAAGAACGCGATCTTGACGGCGAGCGACCCGATCAGCTCGTGCGGCTCCGGGCGCTTCAGCGCCCACTGGATGCCGACCCACATGAGTTCGAACACCGCAAGATAGGTGAAGAGGTCCTGCGCGGCCCGAGTCGCGTGCGCCAGCCACCCGCCCATCGAGCCGAGGAAGTGATTCTGGATGGACGTGAGGATGTGCGTGGTCTGCCCGGCCGTGCTCGCCGCCGGCAACGGGCTGGCCGACTGGGCGAGCGCAATGACCGGGAGCAGCAACGCCGCAACGGCGAGGACAGCGACTACACGGCGAGTATCAGAGCGCATGGCAGATATTCCATGTGAGATAGACCATCCCGCAGAGCGAGAAAGCGATCATGGCGATGGGAAGCCACAGCGGAATCGGCCGGTGCATGTTGATGTTAGGTTTCAGTTTCATGGCGCGCCTCAAAGCTGATAAACCGCGTACTGGATCGAACCGCAGCCGAGCCCGTTTTCGCCGCCCGTGAGCTGGATCTGCCCGCTCTGCCCGGCGGGCAGAGTGAACACCAGCGAGAATGGGAAATACATGGCGTACGGGTTGTAGTTCGACCCGCCTTTTCCATACCGCCCGCTTTGCGAGGCCACCGGAGCACCGCCGGAAGTAGCAGAGAGTGTGATGACTCCGGTACCCGCAGACGGTCCGCATCCGCCTTGCCCAATCCCGGCCGAGGCATCGGCGAAAATCAACTCCGGAGACGAAGGAGCCGTGAGATTGACGGTCGGCGGGCTGGTACCGTACTGGATGCAGCGGTACCGATAGAAGCGACTACCGCACCAGCCCCAGTAGGAGTAGGTCGTCGGCCCCTGGGTGCCCGTGCCCAGCAGACGGCCCATGTTGGCGGCGCCAAACTGCTGAATTTCGTTGCACAATTGAGCGATGGAATTGTAGCCGGTCGAGCACGGCCCCTGATTCAGGTTGCTATTGATGTTGTTGATCTGCCCCTGCTGGCTGCCGTACTCGTTGTTCAGGTTGCTGATCTGCCCCTGCTGGCTGCTGTAGTCATTGGTCAGATTGGTGACCTGCGAGGAGAGCTGCGAATACCACGGGTATGCGCCGCCAGAGCGCACCTCGAGGTCGTTCACGTTGGCGGAGCCGAGGGCTGACCCAGGAGCGA
>JAJZIF010000316.1 GCA_021810735.1 Acidobacteriota bacterium | reverse complement strand
TTCAAATTTTCTCCTGAGACTGCTGGCCTGAAACCGGCACCGCTCTCCTCTCTCCAGGGCGGCGACGCTCAGGAGAATGTCGCCATCCTGCGAGCCATATTCGAAGGCGAAGCCGGTCCAAGGCGCGACATTGTTCTGGTCAATGCGGCGGCAACCTTGGTCGCGGCAGGTATCGCGCCGGATTTTTGCGCTGGCATTGAACTTTCTGGGCGAGCCATCGATTCAGGCGCAGTGCGCCAAATGGTGGCCGCACTGGTGGAATTTGGTAAGTGTACGCAGGCCGATCTACAAAAATGACACGATTGGAATAGAATCTGGCGCATCAGAATCCCCGGAGGATTGCATGAGATTTCGTCCCAGTTGTACGGGTTTCTTGATGACCGGAATCGCCAGCACGCTTCTGGTCGTGTCGGCGTCCGCACAGCAGATTCAGATCGACAAGGACAACCGCACCATCGCCATTACGGCGACGGATTCCGCCAGAGCCATGGCGGATATAGCGACGGTGCATGTTGGCTTTGTCGCATACGCTCCGGATGCACAGGACGCGTACGCCGAGGGTTCAAGAACCTCAAATGCAATCATAGGCGCGCTTACAGACAAGGGTGTAGCCAAGACTGCGATCCAAAGTGAATCGCAGAGCGTCGGTGAAACACAGCCCTACGAATTGGAGAAGCTAACGCCTCCCGAGCAGGCACAGAAGCGGTTTCAGGTGCGTCAAAGCTGGACCGTCCAGACCAAGGCGGATGAAGCGGCGAGGGTGTTGAATACCGCGGTGAGCGCAGGCGCCAACCAAAGCGGGCAGATCGACTGGACCGTTGCCGATGAGAAGGGGCTGGAGGCGCAGGCAGCCGGCAAAGCGCTCACCCGTGCTCGCGCGATTGCCTTGCAGATGGCCCAGGGACTCGGCATCCAATTAGGGGAGTTGATGTATGCCAGCAATCAAGCGCCTGAGGGGCCCCGACCGATGATGCGAGCAATGGCGATGGGTGCGGCAGCGCGAGCAGAAACTGCCCCGGCTCCGCTTGCCATTGAACCGAACAAAGTGGAACGGTCGGCTACCGTCTATGCAGTCTTCGCGATCCAGTAACCCGGCGACGCGCTGGCTGCTGCTAACCTTTCCATAGGAGTGCGCCGATGGAAGATGAGCAATATCGCGAGTTGAAACCTCTGCCCGATGCGGAGGCCGCATTTATACGCTGGATCGCGCACCTGGACATTGAATTCACGCGCCATCACAACCCCGCATTGCTCAGCGAAATTGTCCGCGACGAGCTGCACCAGCTCTATCTGGGCCGCCCGCATGGAGGCAAACTCAACTTCACCATGGTGACGGAGCTGCCGTTCAACGTGCTTCAGCTGACCCTCGATCCGCGCAACATTACGCTGGAGGCGGAATATTACACCGACGTGGATGAAGAAAAATACGCCCGCGTCAAGCCGCTGATCTGGTTCTGGAGAATGTTCGATCGCTCGCCGGTCGGCCTGAACCATTGGCTGGGATTTCATTTTCGCGCCATGCTGGGCCGCCACATTTTCAAACATATGGGTAGGGATGTGAAGATCTTTCACGACGTCGAATTCAGCTTCGGGTATAACCTGACGATTGAAGATCGTTGCACTATCCACCAGCATGTCCTGCTCGACGATCGCAGCGAAATCGTCGTACCCGCGGGATCGTCGATTCCCGACTACGCGCGCGTCGACTCCCACACCGGCGATATCAACCATGCTCCCACCAGGCTGGATCGGCTTCGCGAAGATCGCGCCTGATTCGCGCACGAAGCCTGCTGTTCACCCCCAACTGCGAAATACCTGCTAACGCTGGCTCGCGTGCTACCATCGGCAAGGACGCATGAATCTACACGCTGTACTCATCATTTTTCAAATCGTTGTGCTGCTGTTTGCCATCAGCCTGCATGAGGCGTCGCACGGCTGGATGGCGTGGCGGCTGGGCGATCCGACGGCCCGTATGCTGGGCCGGGTCACGCTGAACCCAATCAAGCACATCGACCCGTTCGGCACCATCCTGATACCGCTGCTGTGCGTGTACGCCGGGTTTCCGTTGATCGGCTGGGCCAAGCCAACGCCAGTAACAACGCGCAATTTCAAGAACATAAAGCGCGACGACATCCTGACCACGCTTGCCGGGCCCGCCAGTAACCTGTTGACCGCGATTGCCGCCACGGTGATCCTGCTGGTGTTGAAGTTCATCAACGCGCCCACGGTGATTTCCGCCATGATGGCCGCGCAAATGGGCATGATCGACCCAAACGTCATGAACGCGAGCCCGATCTTGTTCCCAACTACGATGCTGCTTTACTACGCCGTGTTATTGAATCTGATCCTGATGGCCTTCAACCTGATCCCATTGCCGCCATTGGATGGCAGCCACGTGGTCCGCCACATGCTGCCCTATAACTGGCTGCGCGTGTACGACTCCATCGGCATGATCGGCCTGATTCTGATCTTCTTTTTTGGCGCACGATTTATTGGCATGATCGTCAGTCCGATGCTGTCGGTCTTCAACCACATTCTGCTCAGCATGTAGGGCTGCACTTCCGATACCATCGAAAGAGGATTGCGTCAGGCGTTGTTGAGATGTCGATCCCAAGCCGGTGTCATCCTGAGCGCAGCGAAGGACCTCGCGTTTTATCGGCAAACCACAAGGTCCTTCGCTGCGCTCAGGATGACAAATCGCTCGAACCAACGTTCACCAGACCAAGGCATCTGCTAGTGAGTTCTTCGCGATCATGACCGAATCTATCCAATTGAAGGCTGGCCAGTATCGCAGCGCATCACGAAAGCGCGTGCTGAGCGGGATGCGCCCCACGGGGAAGCTGCATCTCGGCAACTATATGGGCGCGCTTTACAACTGGCTCGATCTACAGCACAAGTATGAGTGTTATTTTTTCATCGCCGACTGGCACGCGCTCACCACGGACTACGCCAACACGTCCCGCGTCAAGGAGAACGTGCTTGAGGTCGCGCTCGACTGGCTGGGCGCGGGTCTCGATCCGGAGCGCTCGACGCTGTTCGTGCAGTCCTGGGTGCCGCAGCACGCCGAACTGCACCTGTTATTTTCGATGATTACGCCGCTTGGCTGGCTGGAGCGCGTGCCCAGCTATAAAGAGCAACAGCAGCAAATCGGCGACGTCGCGGCGGGCGGCAAGGACCTGAGCACCTACGGCTTTCTTGGCTATCCCTTGCTGCAATCGGCGGACATCCTCATCTATCAAGCGGATTTTGTTCCAGTCGGCCAGGATCAGGTGGCGCACGTCGAGCTGACGCGCGAAGTAGCGCGAAGGTTTAACAACTTTTATCCTGCGGAGCCGCTCATCCTTCCCGAACCGCAACATCTGCTCACGCCTTCGCCCAAGCTGCCCGGGACCGATGGCCGCAAGATGTCGAAAAGTTATGGCAATACTATCGAGCTCGCCGACCCGGAGCCGGTCATTCGCAAGAAGCTGAAGACCATGGTCACGGACCCGGCGCGGATTCGTCGCAGCGACCCCGGCAATCCGGATGTGTGCCCGGTCTTCGATTTGCACAAGATTTTTTCCTCAGCGGAAACGCAGCAGAAAGTTCGCGAGGGCTGCACCACGGCTGGCATCGGCTGTATTGAATGCAAAGGCTGGCTGGCCGACGGCGTGGTCGCCGAATTGGCCCCCATCCAGGAGCGCCGGCGCACGTTTGAAGCCAACCCGGACCATGTCTGGGAAATTCTCCGTGAAGGTTCGGCGAAGGCACGTGAGCGCTCGGAAGAAACCATGCGGCAGGTGCGCGACGCGATGCACCTGCCGCAGATCGAGACGTCTCCAGCAGGTGCGGCGCCATGATGGATTCAGAACAAGCCAACGGCGGAGCGAACGAGGAAGTGGCCGGCCAGCCCGTTCAGGAACACGCAGTCACGCTGCCGACTGAACCTGCATCCGTCGAATCTCGTCGGGAAGGCCCACAGCAACTCGACCTGCCCGCCGATCCCCCCTTTGCGCCGGAACAGAAAAACAAAGCTGCCGAAGTGGCGGAACGGGCCGCGGTACGAGCTGCTGAAAAGCGGGCCGCCCAGGAGGAAGCCAATACCTTCCCGTTTGCGGTCACCGTCGGTCAGGTCTATGACGGTCCGCTCGACCTTCTCCTCGACCTGATCCGCAAGCAAGACATCGACATCTACGACATACCGATCGCCAGGATCACCGGGCAGTTTCTGGCGTATGTCGAGAATCTGAAGCAGTCGGACGTCGACAGCGCAGGCGAGTTTATCTACATGGCCTCGCTGCTGATCCATATCAAGAGCAAGATGCTGCTGCCGCGCAGCAGCGATGGTACGACGGATTTAGCGGACGAGGATCCCCGCCGGGAGCTGGTCGAGCGTTTGCTGGAACATCAGCGCTTCAAGAATGCAGCGCAGATGCTGCTGCAAAAGCAAATGCTGGAGGAGTCGTCGTGGACGAACCCGGCCATCCACGAATTTCTGGACGATGCGGGAACCGAGCCGGAGATTGCCGCGGACACCGTCGATCTGGTTCGCGTGTTTCGAGAGATTCTCGACCGCGCCCGCCGGCGGCCTGTGTTGAATGTCGACGAAGACGCTGTCACGGTGGCGCAGATGATCGACTACGTCCGGCGCCGGCTGGTTATGGAGGATCGGCCTGTCGCGCTGCGACGGCTGCTTCAGCATGTGCAATCGGAGCGGGCGCTGATCTGCACCTTCCTGGGATTGCTGGAGCTGGTTCGGCTGCAGGCAATTTTATTGCGTCAGATCGGCAGCTTCGGCGAGATCTATATCAAGAAACACGACAATTTCGAGTCCACCATGATGGAAGGCCGAGACGACTGGCGTTGAAGCCAGATGGAACAACGATTGGTATTCTAGAGATTCCTGACGTCCAATGAGTTTAAAAGCCAAAATCGAAGCAGTCATTTATGCAGCTGAGGAGCCGGTCACGCTGGCGCAGTTAGCCTCCATTTTTTCCGACGAGGTGCTCGCGGCCACGGCCGCGTCAGGCCTTCCCTTTGACGTGATGCCTCCTGAGAGCGACGCGGCTCCGTCGACCGGGACCACAGAGCTGGCGGCTTCGGTCGAGGCATCCTTGGATTCAGAGGCCGCAGTTCAAAACGAAAGTGCTGCGGACACAGCGACCCCGGTTCCGGGACAACCGCCGCAGCCCATGGAAGATGCCACGGCGCGAAAGCAGGCTCGCCTGCGAGAGCGCGAGATTCGACAGGCCGTGGAG
>JAJZIF010000315.1 GCA_021810735.1 Acidobacteriota bacterium | reverse complement strand
CATGGTTGGGCAGCAAACCGATGGAATCGGCAAAGAGGCAGAAGAGCAGTCGCACCAGAAAGTGGGCCACTTCAGCGCGGCTGGCGCCGAGATTGCGTTCCTCGAGTTCGAGGCGTTCCGCGAGGCGGCTGAATAAGGCGGCTGTTTCTTTGGTGACCTGGGCATCGGTGAATTCTGGACGCAGTACGTTGTAGTTGCCGAAGAGCGCGCGCAAAACTTCCAGCGGCGGAAGAGGACACGTCGCTGTGACTTTGTTGTGATTGAGGTCATCCAGGTTGAATGCATAGACACGCTTGTTTGTGGCGGTGAAATTCGTATGGACTTCGAAGCGGTCGAGATCGCAAACCACAAGCAGGGGAGGATTTCCCAGGTCCTCGCGGTAGTCGTTGAGTTGGTCGTAAGCCTTCTTGAGGCTCTTGTGTTTGCCCTTGTACTCCCATGCGAAGTGATCGCGAAGCCAGACATCGGCAAAGCCTTTGCCTCCGCGAGTTTTGCTTACGTGTTTCTCAAAGGCATAGCGATCTCCAATGGAATCGCTTGCGGCGGGCTCCGGTTCTCCGAGCATGTCGCAGAGATTGAGAAAGTGCGATTGGGACCCAGCATCCTCAGATTGCGAGAATATCTTCCAGCGATTGACAAATTCGGCGACGGACAGGCCCATGGGTATGTTGGCAGTTTACAGGTAAGCAGAGGAGGGAGAAGTCTCTACGGGCCGCCTTCCGCATCGCCGCCTCCTGTTGCCGCGCTTGCGCCTCCCTGGCCACCCAGATTCCACGAAGCCGAGAACAAGTTCTGGCTGGCGGAGGATGCCCGAAGAATCGGCTCGACGTTGGCGAGCAGGGTGCAGACAGACAAGGAGCCGGCTGTGCCCTGCGTAGCCACGATCATGACGGCGTCGCCTTTATGCAGGCCGGCGAGTTGAATGATGGGAGTGCGCTGCAGCATCTGGGAGACGTTCATCGCGCGCTGCCCTCCGCCGGCGCCTGGGCGAGGGGATCCCTGTCCGCCGGGAGAGGGCGCGGCTGTCGATTGCGCGTGCGGCACACCTGGGGCGCGCGCACCCTGGGCGCCGCCTGGACCCTGGGCGCCACCCGGACCGCCGCTCTTAAAGCGCGCAGCCAGAGTCTGCGCCATCATGTCGGGCAGTTTGTGCATTTCGGAGCCGGCGTCGATCTGAAGGGTCACCGGTTTCTTGGTCGCGAAGTCGGTTACGGTGATGGTGTTTGCGGCCGGATTGGTGGAAACAACTGTCCCGGCGATGTTGCGAAAGGACCCAGCGACGATCTCCTCAGCCTGCATTTCAGTGTCGTCGGCATTGTGGTCGCCGAGGGCACGCAGTTGGTCGCCGGGGCGAATCTGATCCAGGGTTGAGAGCGTGGCGTCAGAGAATTTGATGGACGCCGGGGCGTAGCGGCGGACTTCGGTCTTCGGGGTGGTGTGGATGGTCAGGACGTGGGACTGGTTGGTGCTGATGGTCAAGGTACCGGTTGCCGCGTCGATCGTCTTCACGATTCCGCCAACGCCGCGGCGTTGCCAGTCCTCCTGTTCGGCCTGGTGTTGTTTGGCGATGTCGGCCTGCGTCATGACGATGAGAATGGTCGCGGTGGGCGCGGACCCATCGGCTGCGGGATGGACCAATGCGAGCACGCGATCCCCGACCGCGAGAGCTGTGAATTGGATGGGTGTCGCGCCGGCAACGGTTTTCACGCCCGGCGGAGTCTGTAAAATGCGCGCGTTATCCGCTACGGTCACCGTCGTCGGCGCTCCGGTATCGGGCTTGACGGTGAGCGATTTGCCGGCGATGGCCGTAATCGAGCCAACCAGGCGGGTCGCCGCTGCCGGCTGGGCGCCGGTCTGTTGTGCCGACGCCGTCCGGGCCGTTGGCGCGAGGACATATCCGAATCCGCTGAACAGAACAACCAAACATGCGATTCTTGCTCGGCCCATGAATACCTTTCTTTCCGTTCGCCGGATGGCGCGGTGTCCGCGCGAGGCGACGTGTTGATAGTGACGTTGAACCCCCTGCCAGGGTTTCATCAATCGAGCAACATACTATACCCTTTTCAGCCGCACGGCGCGGTCGCGCGCGGATGCGTCCATAGCGGCATAGTGAAGATGCAGTTCCGGCATGCAAGTGAGATAAGCTGGGAACCTGAACAGATGCGGAGGACTTCGCATGGCGGCGCGTTGGATGCGGCAACTGGGTCGAATTTTGCTGGTGCTGGTTGGCTTGCTTGCGCTGTTGTATGTAGGGGACTGGGCAGTGTTGGAGGTCCGCGTCGCGCACGGAACTGCGTACAGCACGGTCGAGGTCACGCAATTTCTGGCCACGCAACTGAAGGGCAACAAGACGGAATATGACTGGATGGGAACCGTCGAGGAAACATGCACGCGATCTCTGTTTCCGCAGAAGGGGCATCCTCCCTGCTGGTGGTTGAAACGGCATACATCCCAGTGGGAATGAGTTTGGTGGAAATCTCCGACCGTTTAGTTTGTTCCGGTTGCGAATTCAGGAATGAAATGGCTCCAACGGGGGCACAACTCACAGGTCCGACGGGCGTCTAATTTAATAACACTCCGTTTGCGGAGACGCCCTACCTATGCATCTGCCCAAATTAGAACGCCGACCTGAACTGGATGCTCTGCGCGGGCTGTTCCTGGTCTGGATGACGCTGACGCATTTGCCAACGCGCTTCAGCGATTTCGTGGATCAGCCGATTGGATTTGTCACGTCGGCGGAGGGGTTCGTGTTTCTCTCCGCGCTGCTGGTGGGGCGACTTTATGTGCGGGAGTTGCTGGAGGATGGGCCGCGGGTTCGCAGGAAGCTGTGGAGGCGCTCGCTCAAGATATACGGCTATCACCTGCTGATGCTGGGGTTTGCATTTACCGTGGCAGCGGCCTACGCCGTGCATACGCACAAGGCAGCGCTGACGAATCTTCTGGACTTCTATCTGGCGCATCCGATGGTGGCGATTGTCGGCTCGGTGCTGCTGCTGTATTGCCCCCCGCTGCTGGACATTCTGCCGATGTATGTGATGTTTCTTTTCTTCACGCCGCTGTTGCTGTCGGCGTCCTGGCGCTATGGATGGAGAACGATTCTGGCGTGCAGTGGACTGGTGTGGCTGCTGGCTCAGTTCGGGCTTCGAGACCTGGCGCATCACGCCATTGTGCAGGTGACGCATCTCCACATTCCGCTGCAGGAGACGGGCGCGTTCAATCTGTTTGCGTGGCAGGCAGTCTGGATCGGTGGGCTATGGCTGGGCGCGCAGTCGGCAATGGGCATCGCGCCGCTGCGAAGAATTCCCAGTTGGTGCGCTGCGGTGGCGGGCGCTGTCTGCCTGTTTTTCATTGGCGTCCGTCACGGATGGCTGGGGTCGCATCTGACGCAGCAATCGTTGGGAATGATGCTCGACAAGTGGCAGATTGGACCGTTGCGAGTTTTGAATCTGCTGGCTTTCATGATTGTTTTCTATTGGTTGCGGAAGTACGTGCTGCGGGCGGTTTCGATTGAGCCGTTCCTGACGCTCGGCAAAGCTTCGTTGCAGGTATACTGCGCGCATCTGTTCTTCGTGTTTGCGGGTTTGGCGCTGCTCTACGGGGAAGTGGAGCAACTGCAAGGGATTACGGCAATTACTCTGGTTGTGGTCACCTTTGCCGTGCTGCTGCTGGTGGCAGCCAACGAAGCGAGAAAGCGGCGCAAGAATCGTGAGGCGAGGAAGCAAGCTGCCATCCCGTCTTCCGTCCCGCAAGAAGAAGCGGCTTAACAGGTCTGCTCTTTCCTGGACGGCACAATGGGCGAGTTCAGTACCGGTGCTCCTGTCCGTCAAAAAATGTGATCCAGGTCACCAAAAGAGGCAACCCATCCCTGGAAGAATGCATCGCTGGATTCTATGAAGTGGTCCGTGCCTATTTAGCCTGGCTGTTCGATGCGGCCGCTTTATTTTATAGAAAAGGAGCTTAGTCATGACGCTCGAACAGCGATTCCACCCATCATCCAAATCTATTTCTGTCTCCGCCAGATTAACCTGCGCATGCGCAGCGAAAATTAGAAGCACAAAACCCAATATCGGGAAGCATCATTCCAAATCATTGCTCTGCGCGGGTTTGTTAGCGATCGCGCTTCCGGTGTTGCAAGGGTGCGGCGGATATTCATCGATGAACAAAACCTATACGACGACGCCGACCCAATCCAGCAGCCAGGCTTTGTGGGTTGCCAACGGCACCAATGTCCTGGAGTTCGCTTCCACCTCCCTGACTGCGATGGGAAGCGCCGCGGCAGCGCCGTCGTTGACTGTGAACAGCAGCGCTTTTGCGGCCCCGCAAGGAGTGATTTTCGACACATCCGCCGACCTGTGGGTTGTCGATGGTGGAACCGTCAGCACCGGAGGCACAGCGAAGCCGGCGCTCTATGAGTTCACTTCCAAGCAACTCTCGGGCATACAATCCGGGTCCAGCGTGATGCCGAACATGACCATCAACTCCAACGCCTTTGTCTTTCCGCAGCAGGCCGTGTTCGATAGCAAGGGCGATCTGTGGGTAAGCGACAGCGGGGCCAACGCGGTCTTTGAATTTACGCCTACGCAACGGATGGCCTCGGGTACGAACGTCATGCCGAATATCACCATCAAGTCCAACCCAGCTTTCAACGGCGCGCTGGGTATCGCTCTGGATTCGAGCGGCGATCTGTGGGTCGCCAATCACGGAACCACGACGATCTTCGAGTTCAACGCGGCTGCGCTTCCGACAACCAGCGGCAGCATGACTCTGACTCCCAACATCATGTTGTCGGATGACGGGAAAGGCTCCATCCAGGGGCCATGGGCGCTGGCATTCGATAGCGCGGGCAATCTGTGGTCGAGCAACGCCAATTCCGGGAACACTGTCGTCCAATTCTCCAAGGCAAGTTTGGCGGCAACTGGGAGTCCGTCTCCCGCAGTCATGTTGAATTCCACCATGGTTAGCGGGAATGCAAGCCTGAGTACCCCCAAGGGGATCGCGTTCGATTCTTCCGGCGATTTGTCCGTGGTCAGTTCGGCCGCTCCCTTTGGCGTCGGTCTCTATAGCGCTTCTCAGCTCTCAGCGGGCGGGGCTGCCGCTCCCAACGTGTTCATTGTTGGCGCGGCAACGACTTTGAAGGCGCCCGCCGGTGAAAATTTTGGGCCGACTATCACGTATGGGAGTTCTGGAGGAGGAACCTACAATGGAGGCATGTATTAGTACTACAGTTGTAGATAAGTGTTA
>JAJZIF010000314.1 GCA_021810735.1 Acidobacteriota bacterium | reverse complement strand
CTTCGATCGGCCGGTTTTCATCCTGAGGCATTGTCAGGGGTTTGGGAAACTCCGGACGGAAAAGGCGGGGCTGTCGGCATCCAGCTTGAGCTGACGACGGCGGTGATGAATTTTCCGATCCGGTCGGGGTGGTCGCCGATGCACTGGCGGGGGCTGCGGGTTGGGGTGTTCGAGCGAAGTGGTCCTGAGGTGAAGGTTGGAGACGTGAACTTCTTCACGGACTCCGCTCGCGGGGGTGTGAAGTTTGAAGATAAGCGCTTGGAAATTCACGCTAAGGCGCGCGAAAAATGGGAGCCTTCGTTCGATATCGATCTGGTTTTGCAACAGGATGATTGCTGGCATGGGCGATTTCATCGGGGTGCTTTTGACCGGGTGGTGACGTTGTGCCGGCCAAGGCCGGGTCCGGGTGTGGCGGTGAGCCCGTTTGTGGGGACGTGTTTGGAGATCCCCGGTGCGACGGCGCGGTGCGTACATATCGCGCAGACGGCGCGCGGGGCGTTTGTGGGGTGGTCGGACTGGCTGCGGCTACCTGGCAGGGCAAAGTATGCTCCCGGAGTTTCGAGGCCCGGCAAACTGCTCGAATTCTTTGGTTCGCCAGACAGAGTGAAGCTTGCTGGGAAGCGGGTGATCTCCGTGGAGTTCGGGGCCTACAACTCAGGATGTGCGGGAGGTTGCCTGCAGTCTTTTGTCGGTAGGTTGTCTGCGGATGGAACTGAGTTGCGGGGGGAACTTGCTGGTGCTTATGCTGCGACATTTACGAAAATGCACGGCGACAGTTGTGTGAATCCGGGTTTGATCGGCAAGTAGGAATGACTGGTGGAGCGTGGGCACTGCTACTGCAGGCGGTGAGGGTCGACCTTTGGTCGATCTGGTCCCACACTTTCTCTTCGAAAAGCACGAAGAGAAAGTATGGGGCACCCAGCGATTCCCACCCAAGCGGAGCTTGGATGGGGTACCCGGAGTGCACTTTATGACAGGCTCAAGCGGATTTGCGGCGGCGGGTGGCGGCTAAGGCGAGGGCGGCGAGGGAAATGGCGGCGCAGGTGAAGGCGTAGATGTCACCGTATCTGGTGTAGAAGGTGAGGTCGGATTCAAAGCCGTAGCGGGCGACGAGCGCGGAGAATTGGTTGCGCGGGATGGACTGGGTGACGCGGCCTTCCGGGTCGATGGCGGAGGTGATGCCGTTGTTGGTGTCGAGGAGGATCCAGCGGTGATTCTCAATGGCGCGCATGCGGGCCATGTTGAGGTGCTGCCAGGGTGCGCTGGTGTTGCCGTACCAGGCGTCGTCTGAGATGTTGACGAAGACCTGTGCACCGTTCTTGGCGAAGATGCGGACCTCGTTGGAGAAGATGGATTCGTAGCAGATGAAGATGCCGTAGCGGTGGCTCTGGATGGGGAAGGTGAGGTATCGCCAGCCGTGGGTGAAGGTGCCGATCTGGTCGACGAGGGCGCCGGCCCAGGAGAAAAAGCGCTGGTAGGGGACGTATTCGCCGAAGGGGACGAGGTGGATTTTGTCGTAGCGGCCGATGTATTTGCCGTTGGCGGCGAAGACCGAGGCGGAGTTGTAGGTGGCGCTTGCGGGCTTGCCGTTGCGGAGAAAGTATTGCTGGGCTATGTCTCCGGCGATGATGCCGGCGTGGGTGGTTTGGGCGAGATGGCCCATGGCAGCGCGGAAGGAGGGGTCTTCGTCGATCCATGGAGATGGCGCTTCGGGCCAGACGATGAGATCCGGATCGAGAGTGCTGGCGGTGCAGTTTGGCTGAATTTCATGGTCGACGAGATGCGGAATGCCGGGGAGATATGGGCGGCAGTCCTGCAGGCTGGCGGCGGAAAAGCGCGCCATGTCGTCCTGCCAGGTAAAGCCGGTGACGCGGGGGATGTTCTGGGTGCCGAGGTCGACCTGAAGGAGTAGCGCGGTGGCGGAGGTGGGGGCAGGCGGCGGGGGTGTCCATGAGCCGATCTGGAGGACGCCGCAGAAGATGAGGGCGGTTGCGAGCCAGCAAAGCTGGGCTGGGATTTTACGGGCGAATACGAAGGGAAATCGCGGGGCCTTGAGCAATGCGGCGGTGAAGAGGACGTTGCCGGCGACGATGACCGTTGCGACGCCATAGGTTCCGGCCCAAGGGGCGATGCGGGTGAGCCAGAAGTTGTCCACCTGCGAGTAGCCGAGCTGGTCCCAAGGGACGCGGGTGAGGTGATAGGCGAGGATTTCGACGGCGGGCCAGAGGATGGGCGCGAGGCAGAGCGCGGGGATGAGTCCGAGGCGCTTGCGAATCAGGGCGAGGCCCCACGCGAAAAGGCCGAAGTAGAGGCCGAGAACGAGGCTGTAGAGCAGGAGGATTCCGGCGGCGCCTGAGGGGGGAACACCGGCATAGTAGTTCATGGTCCGGTAGATCCAGTAGGAGTTGAGGACGTACCAGACGATGCCGGAAAGATAGCCGGCGAGCGCGATGTTGCGGAGATAGCGGCGCTGCGCAAAGGCGCGCGGGCGGAGCACGGCGAAGAGCAGCGGGACGAGGGCAATCCAGGCAATGGCGCCCTGCCACGCGGGCATGGGACCTGCGAGCGGGAAGCAGAGATCGAGCAGGAGGGCCGTGAGCAACGCGAGGAGGGCCTGGGTGTACCAGGCGGCCGTGGGGTTACTGGCCTTTGCGGCGGCAGGCTCGGTTACGGTTGTTGACACAGACGGACGCAATCTCCTGTGTTGGATGCGGGCGTGGAATTCGCGCTGCGCTCGAGCTTGAAGTCTGGGCATGGCTTCAGTGCAGGCGCGTCAATCGCCGAAGAGCTCATGGAGATCTTCGACGAAGCTGATGACGATGACCGCCGCAGAGCCGACCAGTCCCGCAAAGAAAAGAAAGGTGAGCACTTCGGAGGCAATTCGGATGATCCCGTCCACAACTTGATTGTATCGCGAGAGAAGAGGCAGATGGGAGCAGGCAGCGGGCGAGCCAAATGTGATGGAAATGAGGAAGTTGCGGGAGGGGAAGAATTTCTTGTTTGACTGCGTTGCAAGTGGGACATAAACTCAGCGATTGAGCGCCGGAGGGGAGTGGCACAGCCGCCCTAATGGGGCCGTCAATGACTCTCCATGGCCTCTGAGCGAACTTATAACGCGCCGTCGTCTTCCCAACGAGTGAAGCTAGTTGTCGCCTCGTCGGTGATGCTTACCTTCATCTCGTTCTGGCGTGCCGCGGCCATCGTGCTGAACGACCTGGGCTCTTCGGCATTCTATGCCGGAGGGATCGCGGAGTCGGCGATCGGCAAGTCGGCGCCGTGGTTCATTCTGGGGGTGATGCTGTTCTCCTTCGCGGTGCGAGCCGTATACGTGGAGAGCTGCTCAATGTTCACGCGCGGGGGTGTTTACCGCGTGGTGAAAGAAGCGCTGGGCGGAACGTTTGCCAAGGTGAGCGTGTCGGCGCTGATGTTCGATTACATCCTGACGGGGCCGATCTCGGGCGTATCTGCCGGGCAGTACATTACCGGGCTGATGAACGAGCTGCTGACGGTCTGCGCGCGGCATGGCTGGCTGCCGGCGGAGCTGATGACCGGGCACGCGGCGGCGTGGCAGTTCCCCGTGAATGCAACATCGGCGGCGTTTGCCATCCTCGTGACGCTGTATTACTGGTGGCTGAACATCAAGGGCATTGAGGAGTCCAGCGACAAGGCCCTGAAGGTGATGAAGATCACGACGGTGATGGTCGTGATCCTGCTGAGTTGGGGTTTCTACACGGCATGGGTGCGGCACAGCCCGCTGCCGCCACTGCCGACGCCTGAGAATCTGAAGTTCTCCGACACGGCGCTGGGTTTTCTGAAGGGCACGAAGCTGGCCAGCATGTTCGGGCTGTTCGGAATCCTGATGGCGTTCGGGCATTCGATTCTGGCCATGAGCGGCGAAGAGACTCTGGCGCAGGTGAATCGCGAGATCGAGCATCCGAAGCTAAAGAACCTGAAGCGAGCGGCGATTGTGATCGCCATTTACAGCTTCATCTTCACGGGCATTGGTTCGCTGCTGGCAGTGATGATCATTCCGGACAGCGTACGGGTTCCGGTGTACAGCCAGGACCTGATTGCAGGTCTGGCGATGTACATGGTGGGGCCGCTGACGCTGCGGGTGATCTTCCGGATCTTCGTGGTGGTGGTCGGGTTCCTGATTCTTTCGGGTGCGATCAACGCGTCGATCATCGGCTCGACTGGCGTGCTGATGCGCGTGGCCGAAGATGGGGTTCTGACGGACTGGTTCCGGAAGCCGCACAAGCGGTTTGGCACGAGCTACCGCATTGTGAACCTGGTGACAGTGCTGCAACTGTTCACGATTGTGGTGAGCGGCGGCAACATGGACGTATTGGGCGAGGCATATGCCTTCGGCGTGATCTGGAGTTTTACCTTCAACTCGCTGGCGATGCTGGTGCTGCGCTGGAAGCACAAAGGCGAGCGCGGGTGGAAGGTGCCGGTGAACCTGAAGATCGGCAAGACAGAACTGCCGGTTGGGCTTTTCAGCGTTTTCCTGGTGCTGCTGATGACGGCGACAGTGAACCTGTTCACCAAGATGGTGGCGACGGAAAGCGGTATCGCGTTTGCGGTGATGTTCTTCATCCTCTTTACGTTCTCTGAACGGCGGAATGCGCGGCGGACCGCGGTGGAAGACCAGATGAAGGAGCACTTTCAACTGGAGCACCAGGATACGGTGGGACGGGAAGTGTTGCAGATTCGCCCCGGCGGCGTGCTGGTGACGATGCGCGATGCGCAGACGCCGTTTGCCCTGAAGTGGGCGCTATCGAGGACAGATACGGAACAGCAGGACATTGTTGTGCTGACGGCACGCATGGTGGGCGCGGGTGGTCCGGAGTATCTGGACGAGCAACTGTTCAGCGAGCACGAGCAGATGCTGTTTACCAAGGCTGTGTCCGTCGCGGAGAGCTTTGGGAAGCATGTGTCGCTGCTGGTGGTTCCGGCGGGCGATGTGTTCGCGGCGCTGGTGCAGACGGCGAATTCGCTGGAGGTCGAGGCGCTGGTGAGCGGGCTCTCATTGCGGATGACGGCACAGGAGCAGGCGTTTCGCGTGGGGCAGGCATGGGAGAATCTGCCGCAGCCGAAGCGGCAGTTTACGTTCTACGTGATATCGCCGAATGGCGAGGCGCAATCGTTCCACATCGGGCCACACGCGCCTGCGCTGAAGGCCGAAGATGTGCAGCTGGTTCACCGGCTGTGGCTGAACTTCAAACGCAGCCGTGAGATGGAGAATC
>JAJZIF010000313.1 GCA_021810735.1 Acidobacteriota bacterium | reverse complement strand
CAAAAAGTGCTGGCCCAGGTGAACGCACTGGCCTCGGCCAAACCGGAAGATACTCCCTTCGCCAGCCCGCTCCAGCACTTCCCAGCCAGCATTTCCGCTGCGGACCGCGCGCAGATTCGCACCGCGGTACTCACGGCAATCCGTACCCAGGTGCAACCGGCCTATGCGCACTTCGCAAAGTATCTGACCGCCGAATATATTCCGCACGCGCGCACGCAGCCGGGCATCTGGGCGAACACCGACGGAAACGCCTGCTACGCCCACCTGGTCGACAGCTTCACCACCACCCAGCTCACTCCCGATCAGGTCTACCAAATTGGATTGGCGGATGTCGCCCGGATTCAGCCGCAATTGCTGGCCGTCGTGCATCAACTCGGCTACCAGGACCTGCGCAGCTTGCACGAATCCCTGGTCAACAATCCTAAGGAGCATGCGCAGTCCGGCGCGCAGTTGATGGGCCTCTACCAGCACTACGTCAGCCAGATGGAAGCCAAACTGCCCGACTTGGCGACGAAGATTCCCAAGACCCCGCTGAAGGTTGTGCCCATGCCCGCATTCGGCTCTGCCGATCAAGTCCCGGCGGACTACCAGCCGGGCACGCCGGATGGTTCTCGTCCGGGAGAAATTCGCGTCAATACCACCGACGCCAGCAAGCGCCTGCTGACTCAGGTGGAAGCCATCGCCTACCACGAAGGCGTGCCCGGACATCATCTTCAAATTTCGCTGGCGCAGGAGCTGACCGGCCTGCCGGATTTTCGCCGCTTTGAAAGCTACGATGCGTTTATCGAAGGCTGGGCATTTTATAGCGAGCAACTCGGCAAGGAAGTCGGCTTTTATCAGGATCCGTACAGCGAATATGGAATGCTGGAAAATCAGATGTGGCGCGCCGTGCGTCTCGTCGTGGATACAGGCGTGCATTCCCGGCACTGGACCCGCGACCAGATGGTCCAATACTTCCACGACCATACCGCGATGGATGACATTACCATCCAGGAAGAGGTCGATCGCTACATCGCCTGGCCAGGTCAGGCGCTCGCATACGACATTGGCCGACTGAAAATTCTTGAGCTGCGCGCGGAAGCGCAGAAGGCACTCGGCAAGAATTTCGATCTGCGCACGTTTCACGATGAGGTGCTCGACTCGGGCGCGCTGCCGATGGACATCCTGCAACAGCGTGTGGAAGCCTGGATCCAGCAACAACAACAAAAATACGCCGTCCAGACGAAGGCGCAAACAGCATCAAGAAGAACGACGGAAGGAAACTAGATTGATGGCAAAGAAAAAAGAAAAAGCAGTGCATGCGATTTCACAACAGAACCACTCATCGGATACAAAGGTCGCGCTGCTGGGTACGGGCAAAATGGGCGGCATCCTGCTGCAGGCATTCCTGAAAAATCATTTGTTCCGCCCGGAAAATATCAGCGCCACGGTGCAGCACGCCGAACGCGCCATGAACCTTGGCGTACAGTGGGGAGTTTCTGTCACCACTGACAATTTAGCGGCAGCGCGCAATAGCGATCTGATCCTGCTCGGCGTCAAGCCGCAAACGGTCCCTGAAGTCATCGCACAAATCCGTCCGGCGCTGACGGCGAAGAAAACCATCATCTCCTTCGCGGCCTCGGTCAAGACCAGCGCCATTGAAAAAGCCGCCGGTGTCGATCTCGCCGTCATTCGCGCCATGCCCAACACGCCTTCCCTGCTGGGCTGCGGGGCCACCGCGCTCTGCCGTGGCAAGTTTGTGACCGACGATCAGCTTGCGCTGGCCGAACGCGTCTTCGCGAGCGTCGGCCGCACCGTCACCGTGGATGAAAAACACATGGACGCCGTGACCGCGCTGTCCGCCAGCGGTCCCGCCTACATTTACATCATTCTGGAATCCCTCGCCGAGGGCGGTGTCAAGGTTGGCTTGCCGCGCGACATCGCCACGCTGCTGGCCGCGCAGACCGCGCTCGGCGCTGCCACCATGGTGCTTGAAACCGGCAGCCATCCGGCGCTGCTGAAAGACGCGGTCACCACTCCGGCGGGCTGCACCATCGATGGCATTCTGGAGTTGGAAGAAGGCGGCCTGCGCGTCACGCTCATCAAGGCCGTCATGCGCGCCGCCCAGCGCGCCAGGGAACTCGCATCGAGCTGACGAAACGGCTTGGTTGACGGGTAGCACGCGAAGTACCTCGCGGTTCGCACAACACCGCCAGGGTCCTTCGATCTGAGACCTACCCATTACGCTCGCGCCGTCTCCAGCACCCGCGTTACCGGCGGCTCATTCTGGATGACTTCCTCCAGCACGCGAGGCTTCAACGCATCCGGCAACGCAATCGCCAGCACATCTTCAATGCGTCGCGCATAGTGGATCGTCACGCCGGCGAGTTGCTCCGGAAGCAGGTCCTCTTCCACATTCAACCGGTTTTCCTCCGGCAGAATGATGTCGCGAACTCCGGCCCGCCGCGCCGCCAGGAACTTCTCCTTGATGCCGCCGACCGGCAGAACATTGCCGCTCAACGTAATTTCACCCGTCATTGCTGTCAGCGGACGAATAATCGTGTCCGTCATCAGCGAGACCAGCGTGGTTGCGAGGGTCACGCCCGCCGACGGTCCATCCTTCGGGATCGCTCCCGCCGGAATATGGATGTGCAGGTCCACTTCCGTGTTGAAATCCTCTTTCAGGCTGAGCAGCTTGGCGTTCGAGCGCACCCAGGTCAGCGCGGCCTGCATCGACTCCTGCATCACCTCGCCAATCTGGCCGGTCATGGTGAACCCGCCTTTGCCCTTCATCCGGTTGGCTTCAATAAACAGAATGTCGCCTCCCGCCGGTGTCCAGGCGAGGCCCACCGCAACGCCCGGCCGCTTGGTGCGCTCGGCGATTTCCGTATCCACGCGCACTTTGATGCCGCCCAGAAATTCCTGGATCACCGCCGGCGTGACGACCAGTTTGTCTGTCACTCCTTCGGCAATCCGTCGCGCCTGCTTGCGGCAGACGGTCCCAATCCATTGCTCCAGCTTGCGGACGCCGGCTTCGTGCGTGTAATGGCGCACCATGCTGCGCACCGCTTCTTCAGGAAATTCAATGTCCTTTGCCTCGATGCCATTTTCTTTGATCTGCCGGGGAATCAGATACCGAAACGCGATATGGACCTTCTCATCTTCCGTATATCCGGTCAGCTCGATGATCTCCATGCGGTCCCGCAGCGGCTCTGGAATCGGGTCGAGCATGTTCGCCGTGCAAATGAACAGCACCTTGGACAGATCGAACGGCACGTCCAGATAATTGTCACGGAAGCTGAAATTCTGCTCCGGATCCAACGTTTCCAGTAGCGCCGATGACGGATCGCCGCGGAAATCCCGCCCCAGTTTGTCGACCTCGTCCAGCATAAATACAGGATCGTTGGTCTCCGCCCGGCGCAGCGATTGCATGATCTGTCCCGGCATGGCGCCAATGTACGTGCGGCGATGTCCGCGAATTTCGGCCTCATCATGCATGCCGCCAAGGGAAATCCGCTGGAACTTTCGTCCCAGCGCCCGCGCAATACTGCGCCCAAGCGACGTTTTCCCCACGCCCGGAGGTCCGACAAAACACAGGATCGGCCCCTTCATGTCCGGCTTCAGTCGGCGCACGGCAAGGTAATCCAGAATGCGTTCCTTCACCTTTTTCAGGTCGTAGTGGTCCTCATCCAGAATCTCCTTCGCCTTGGCAATATCCACCTCGCTGCCTGAGGATTTCGTCCACGGCAGTACCACCAGCCATTCAATGTAGTTGCGCGTGATGGAATAGTCGGGCGCCATCGGAGACATCCGCGATAGCCGGCTCAACTCCTTCAACCCTTCCTTCTTCACAGCCTCCGGCATCCCGGCCGCTTCCAGCTTCTCGCGCAGCTCCTCAATGTCCTTCTGGCCCTCATCCATCTCGCCCAACTCTTTTTGAATCGCTTTCATCTGCTCGCGCAGGTAGTAATCCCGCTGCGATTGCTGCACCTGGTCCTGGACTTCGGTCTGGATCTTGTTGCGCAGTTGCTGCACTTCCAGTTCCTTGGCCAGATGCCGGTTCATACGCGTCATGCGGGCAAGAACATCCGGCGTTTCCAGAAGTTCCTGCTTATCGATGGTCGACAGAATGGGCAGGGACGAGGCGATGAAATCGACCAGCCGCCCTGGCTCTTCAATATTCAGCGCAATCGTCTGCAACTCGTCCGACAGCGTCGGCGAGGCGGTCACGATGTGCTGAAACTGGGCCAGGATGTTCCGCTGCAACGCCTCGGTCTCCGGGCCTTTGGGCGGTTCTGTGTCTTCAATCACTTCCACCTCGGCCGTCATGTACGGGGCGGACTGGTCAAAGTCCGTCAACTTTACCCGCTCGGTGCCTTCGGTAAAAACGAACAGACTCTGATTCGGCATTTTCACGACCTTATGCACAGTCGCCAAGGTCCCTATCGCGTGCAGATCGGGCGGTTGGGGAGCATCCATGCGCGCTTCGCGCTGCGCCACCACGATGATGGTTTTTTCCTCCCCCAACGACTGCACCAACTGGATGGAGCTTTCCCGTCCCACCGTCAACGGCAGGACCGCGTGGGGGAACAGAACTGTATCTCGAACGGGCAGAACAGGATAAACCTGTTTCGACCCATCCCTTTCCCGACCTTTCCGCTCGCCGGGATGAATTACACTTAAGAAATCACTGGACATTGAGTCACCCTATATCAAACTTTATGACCTTTAGACGCTAAGAATTGCCCTGGGCTTCAATATTTTCTTCGGCCATACATCCCATTCAGATAGACAAAGCATCGCACAATTCCGTCCAAAGACCCATCCCGCAATTCCCCTCTGTTACTTCGATGCAGGATTGAGAACCCGGTACCGCCCTAACTCCTTCACCGTGCGGCAAAGTTTCCTCAGATCATCGAGCGCGGCGTCGGCCTCTTCGTTTCCAGGGATTGCAACGTCGGCGTAAAACATGTATTCCCATGGGCGGCCGATCATGGGGCGCGACTCGATTTTGGTCAGATTCAACTCTCGCGCCGCAAAAGTATTCAGCGCCTGCAACAGCGCTCCCGGTCGATTCTCCAGCAGAAAGGCCAGTGATAGCTTCGTCGGCGCTGCCTCTTTTGGAGCCGAGCCCTGCCTGCGAATCAGCCAGAAGCGAGTGTAACTCTCTTCTCGATCTTCAATCCCTTCCTGCAGAATGTTGCCGCCGTAGTGCCTGGCCGCCTGCCTGCTGGCAATCGCTGCCACGTCATTTTGTTTCGACTGCATGATG
>JAJZIF010000312.1 GCA_021810735.1 Acidobacteriota bacterium | reverse complement strand
CTTCTTCTTCATGACCGGTTCCTCCGCTTGTGGCTCTGATCTGTGTACCGCTTCGGCTCACAGCTTAACCCACGGTCAGCGCAGTGGACCGGTCACTCCATGATGACTAGTCTGGAACATCGGTCCATGCACAGAAAAGGCTGCGGTCCTCCGCGGCCTTTTCTGTTGGGTTTTTCTGTGGGTAGAGGAGAACGGGACGCGCTACGACGTCCGCCAGAGAACCTGGGGTAGGTGGCTGGCCCGAATAACGCGGTTCCGGCCGCTGTTTTTCCCGCGATAGAGCGCCTTGTCGGCGGCTTCAATCAGCGGCAGCCAACTGCTCCCGCGGGTGGGCACCATTGCCGAACAGCCGATGCTGATGGTAACCACGCCGTGCGTGTTCCCGTCATGCCGGACGTTATGTGACTCGACAGCCTGGCGAATGCGTTCGGCGAGTGCGGCCGCGCCGGCCTCGTCCGTCTCCGGCAGGATGACGGCGAACTCCTCGCCACCGAATCGGGCAACCATATCCGTCGACCGCCGCGTGCACTGCGAAACCGTCGCGGCAATATCTCGCAGGCAGTCGTCGCCCTTCAGATGACCGTAGATGTCGTTGAAATTCTTGAAGAAGTCCACATCAATCAGCAGCATCGAAATGATCGATCCGCTGCGCATCGCGCGCTTCCATTCCGCATCCAGCACCGCATCGAAATGCCGACGGTTCGCCACGCCTGTCAGTGCATCAATCGCCGCCAGCACCTCCAGCTCGTTGTACGCGCTCTGCAACCGGTCTTCCGCCTCTTTCCGGTGGGTGATATCCCGCACCACGTTCACAAACCCGATGGGTTCGGCCGACCGTTCATCCTGGTACAGTGAGATGCACCCCTCCGCCCACATCCACGACCCATCTTTCCGTCGCATGCGGTAGATCAGCGTCCGGGATTCGTTCCGGCGGCGCACCGCGTCCAGCGCATCCGCATACGCCGGGATTTCGTCCGGGTGCATCAGGTCGATCTGGAAGCTCTTCCGGTACAGCTCCACCGGCTGGTAGCCAAGCATCCTGGTAACGGCCCGGGTCGTGTACAGCATGCGGCTTGAAAGATCGTTGAGAAGCAGCACGTCCGGAGAACTCTCCGTCAGTAGACGCACGCTGCGTTCTTTCTCCTTGGCCTGCTGGAGCATTCGCCGGCGTTCTTCAAACACGGTGGCTACGATCGCAGCCGAGCCCACCAGCGCCGCCAGAAAAAGCTGCATCTCGATGGTCCTGTCACCGATGGTGGCGTGAGACAGCGCGGCGAAGGGCCCGTGGCCTGCTGACGTAAAGCCGCTGGCCAGAATCGACAACGTCAGCACCCCGAGCGCGCCCACAATCCACCCCATGCGCAGCACAGCCACAATCACCAGCGGGAAAAGCAGTCCCAGAACCGCCATGTCCGGCTGGAAGAGGCACAGGCAGCCGCCAATCGTCAGCAGGATCAGCAGACCAGCCGACTGCATCGCCTTGGCATGCTTCCACAGCTTCGGGATCGATCCCCGATAGGCCGCCAGCATCACGGGGGTGGCCGTCGCGATGCCAAGCGCGTCAGCAAGATACCAGTGCACAAACGCGCTGATCCAGGAGTGACCCGGGTATACATTTCCCAGGCCGACCGCAAAAATTGCGGAAATGATCGGGCACACGATCACGCCAAGGATGACGAATCGCACCACTTGGCGGACCGTCGTCAGCGTGAACGGTCCGTCCGCCCACCAGCGCATCACCAGCGCTACCAGGCAAACCTCGTCCAGGCAGCCAACCGCCAGCCATAGAATCCGCGGTTGCCACGCGGGCAGTGGTGCGTGCGCCAGCACGATCGCAGCTCCCCCAATGGCAAGGAGAAATGGCCATCGCTGTTTTTTCGCCATTAATAGTGCTGCCAGCAGAACGCCGTTGGGCCACCAGATCGCGTAAACACCTGACGATGCTTGGGCGAATTCAAAGCTCAGCACCCCGGCAACGAATACGGTCAGGAATACAAACACGCCATCTCTCACAAGAGAGGGCGCTCTCTCAGATGACGAGATAAGCCCGGCAGACATGGGGAAGGATGAATTCAGACAACTTAACTATCGGCCATTACCCCTCCGTTTAACAAGTAACTTGTGAAGGATCAATAAGTTATCTAATAACGGTACAAAAGTAATTTATCCTTCAGAACTAAAAAGTTATTAAGCGTAGCTTTTACCCGGTTACAAATGTAAATCATTCCAGTGATGTAGTGTATATGAGTAATTTTTACTCAGTTACTCCACCCGAACAATTCCCGGCCTGCAACCTCAAAGAATGCTCTTGCGCTCAAGAATGCGAGCCGTTAGCACGACCCCCGTTTTCCCGTTGTGCAGGGTGATCGGGAACACCAGGACGTTCCATATCCACTCCACGCCCTTGCGGGGCAGGTTCAGCAGCCCGCGGTACGTCCGGTCGATGTAGGTCTCGCGCGTCTCGGCTACGGTGCGGATGATCTCCTGCCACCCCGATTCGAGGTCCGGCATTTCCGCAAACAGGTTGCGGCCCGGAAACCAGTCGCGCGGATGTTCGAGCAGCCGCGCGCAGGCTTCGTTCACGTATTGCCACGTGCCGTCGGCGTCCATGATTTCCAGAACCACGTCGTCGCCGATGGCCATATTGATGCGCGAGTAGAAAAAGTCGCGGGCGTCCACCACCACCGGCTTGCCGCGCCGTTTCGCTTCAAAGGACCGCAGCGCCGCCACCAGATCGTCGATGGAACTGTAGCCCTTGAGCAGGTGCATGTCCTCCACGCCGCCAAAACGGCGCTCCAGCGTGGCAGACAGTATGATGATCGGCACCTGTGGCCGTTGCCGCCGCAATGCCGCGGCAACCTCCGTGCCGAATTTCCCCGCGCCGAGGTGATAGTCCAGTACGGCGATATCGATGTGGCCCAGCAGTGCCTCGGCTTCTTCCACTGTTGCGGCCGTTTCCGTGTGGTAGCCGAACTTGCGCAGGATCGTCGACCGCAGCAGCAGATTTTCCGGGTGGTCGTCGAGCAGCAACACGCGGATCGTCTCTGTCTGCGTCTCTTTTCCGGGGAGCGTCTCCTGATCGGTTTCGTGAATCATTGAATTAGTTTGGATGCGCTTCTGAGCCCTCCCGCGCCTCCAATTTTTCCATCTTCCGTACTAGACGTTGCAGCTGCCGGATCAGTTCCGGCAAACGCGGCATAATCGCCGTCACACGAAGCCATTGCCGGTTGTCGAATCCTGGCGAACCGCTCAGCATGCTGCCCGCTGGAATATCGCCGTGCAGTCCAGCCTGCGCTGTCGCAATCACGTTGTCGCCGATGCGGCAGTGGCCCGCCACTCCGACCTGCCCCGCCAGAATTACGTTGCGTCCTACCTCCGTCGACCCGGCCAGCCCCGTCTGCGAGCAGAGCAGGGAATTCTCCCCAACCATCGATCCGTGGCCAACCTGCACCAGGTTGTCGACTTTCACCCCGCGGCCAATGTGCGTCTGGCCCACCCGGGCGCGGTCCACGCACGCATTCGCCTGGATCTCCACCTCGTCGTCCAGGATCGCTGGTCCCGACTGCGCGATCTTGTACCAGCCGCCGCCTTCAAGGCGTGCAAATCCAAAGCCGTCCGAGCCTACGATGGCGCCGTTCTGCAGAATGACATGATCCCCAAGCCGGCAGTTTTCCCGCACCACGGCATGTGCGTGGGCAAAGAAATCGTGCCCCACGGTCACGCCCGGATAAAGAACCACATGGGGCAGAATCACGGCGCGGTCACCGATGACCACGTTTTCTCCAATGACCGCGTAGGCGCCGATGTGGGCGTCGCGGCCAATTCTGGCCGACGGATGAACCTCCGCGCGCGGATGAATCCCCGGAGGATAGGCCGGCGGCTGGTAAAACAGCTCGATGGCTCGCGCGAAAGCCAGGTCCGGATTGGCAACGCGCAGCGTGGGCCGGTCGATTTCTGGGAACTCCGGCGAAACCACCACGGCGCTGGCCCGCGTCTTCTTGGCTTCGGCCGTGTACTTGGGGTTGGCCACAAAGGTGAGCTGGCCGGGCTCGGCCTCTTCAATGCCGGCAACACCGGTAATTTCCGGATCGCCGGCTCCCGTTCGGACCCCGCCAAGCTTCTCGGCCAGTTCTGACAGTTTCATGCTCGCATTCTAGAGCTAACGGCAGACGATTGCGCCGGATTGCCTCCGGTTGAGCTCCCGCCGCTGCCCCTGAATCAAGCTGGGAGACGCGCACCGGGCCGGGACTCAGCCATTTCCGCGCACCGTAACCGGCGCTCAGGAAAAGAGCTTGGGCTGCTCGCTCACAGCCGGGCTCTCTGTTCCGGCAGCTGCGGCTGGCCGGCGCGCTGCGCTCGGCTCCTTGCGGCGGGCCGTACTGCTGATCACGGCTACGGCTTCCAGTTCCTGGATGACCGCGGTGGGAATCCACAGCCGCTGTGTATTCGAGCGGGTATCGGGCGGTAGCAGGAACACGCCTTCTCCGGCGATCAGGCTGCGGTCATTGGCGGCAACGCCCTCCACCTGCTCGCCATCGACCAGCCGCAGCCGCAGAAAGACGCCCTCGATGCGGGGTCGGCCGGCAAAGCTCTTCCGCAGCAGCCGTTCGGGGTTATTCATCTCCCCTGAGTTGAAATCGCGAACAAAGCAGAGCCATTTGATCTCCGTCGTGGGTACCTGCACCACCTTCCCACTCAGGTCGAGCAGCTCCACCGCGCCGTCGCGGCAAAACTCCTCTGCCGAAACGTAACCGGCCACCCAGTCGCGGGAAAGCTTGCGGACAACGGCTTTTTTCCGGCTTGCGGACATTTCATGCCTCTTCCAGCAGGCGCACCTCCGGCATTTCGCATCGCAACTGGTGCAAAAGCGTAGCCAAGGCCTTTTCGGTATGTTACATTGTCCTTTTGAATTGAATTGCCGCACGCCTTCAAGTGCTTTGTATTCATCAGTTTAGCAATTTCGAGCTCTCCGGCGGCGGCTCGCTTGGTGGATTCGACGCATGCCTGACTTCGTATATCTCCTCGAAACCCGCCTCTCCGCAGCCCAGAGGAGCGCTATCCAGCACATTCGCGACGCCGCGCGCGAAGCCGGTATGAACGTCTTTCTTTCCGGCGGAGCGGTCCGCGATCTCATCTCCGGATTTCCTGTCCGCGACCTTGATTTTTCGGTTCAGGGTGGAACCTCTAAATTAAAGAGACCACTGGAAAAAGCTGGCGCCGTGCAGTGGGGCGCACACGCCGAAACACACACGATCTTCTATTGGTTTCCGGGCAGCGT
>JAJZIF010000311.1 GCA_021810735.1 Acidobacteriota bacterium | reverse complement strand
CCTATTTTACTTATTTTACTTATTTTACGTGCTGCACGTATTTTACGTGGCCTCGTTGTTGAGTACAACTTCAGAGTCGGCATCAGCGTGAAGGACATTCAGCGTTGGCTTTCGTCCAACGTGGCAAGGACTTCTCCGCGTCCGGTATATGGAGAGCGATGGCATTGAACCGCACTGACACTGGATCCCCTGACGAGTCCAGCCAAGAGAGAGCCGTGCCGCGGTTTCCCCCGGCCATGCTGCTCACCGTGAGGTTGATCCCTGTTAGGACAAGGCCAACGCCCAAGCCGTACATAAACAAGACCGGCACGGCGGCAAGCGGGGTGGAGACGGTGAGCAGTATAAGGCCCAGAGCAACAGTGATGAAACCGATCACGGTGCTTTTGAAGGGCTAAATGGCTGCGAGCAAGGCGCCCAGGGAGGAACCGATAAATTGGGCTGTAAAAAGAGACCCAGCGTGGGCATCATTCATGTTCCAGCGGGCAGAAAGCGCTGGCAAGATGGGCCCCAGGATTGTTGTGCAGATACCCATGAGGATGAAGCTGAGATACAAGAGGAACAAGCCGGGCCGTGTGCGTGACGATGTATTCAATGTGTTTCACCGACGGAAAATCCCAGACGGTACGAGACGCTGCAGCCAGAATGCCTGAGAACAGAACCTCAGCATAGCAGAGCCAGTGGCATTTGAGCTGCTCTACCCGGGCTTCAGGCAGGTTTTGTGAATGTTTGATTCTTCGTCATGGATTGCACCCTGCGTGGAGCGTCTGCCGTGGACTCACGCACGATAAATGTAGGTACGACGCGGATGGAAGATTTCGGTGGATCGGGGTTCTCTCGTTGGATCAACTGCAGCAGCGTCGTGGCTGCAATTTGACCCATCTCGTTCAGCGGCTGCCGCACGGTGGTCAGCGCGGGATTGTTGGTCGAGGCGCTGAGGATATCGTCAAATCCCACCACGGAAATCTGTGCCGGTACCCGAAGTCCCGCTTCATGAAGCACGGTTATTGCGCCGATCGCCGAGAGGTCGTTGAAGGCAAAGATGGCCGAGAAAGGCCGCTTGCGCTGAAGCAATTCGAGGGCAGCCTCTCGGCCTGGACCGATGCCGGGGGCTGAACCTTCCAATTGCACAACGAGCTTGGGATCGATGGAAAGGCCGAGCCCGGCGACCGTTTTGCAAATAGCATTCCAGCGGACGGCCGTATCGGAGCTGAAGGCCTGCCCCTTGATAATGGCTATGCGGCGGTGCCCAAGTTTATGCAGATGTTCGAGCGCATATCGCGCAGCCAGAATATGATCGAGCTTGATATTGACGGTGGATTTATGGCGAATGTGTCCGGAGATGGCGACCACGGGAACGGGCAGGTCCTCTTGAATGGCTGAGTCCACCGCAATGATGCCTTCCACGGCCCGATCCAGGAGAAGACGAGGATAGCCCAGGAGCAAGTCTTCCCGATGGCGATGGCTCACGACAAAATAGAAGAAGCCATTCTGCAGCAGCGTGTCCTCGATTCCTCCCAGCACGGCGGTCGAGTAACCATCCCTGATTTCCGGGACTATGACGCCTACAGTGAAGCTGCGCTTGTTCCGCAATCCGCGGGCAAAAACATTCGGCCTGTAATTGAGAGACGCGGCGGCGGCCAGAACACGCTGCTGTGTGGTTGCGGAAATACGATGCGTCGTTGCAGACCGGTTGATGACACGAGACACCGTGGCTTGCGAAAGCCCCAGATGCGCGGCGAGTTCTTTCAGACCCACGGTTCCGAGGGGCAGGGATTTATCCGGATGCTGACGTTTTATGGTCATGACTTAGCTTGTGTGCCTCAATTTTTCCGCACGCCGAATCAACGTGCTGCTGAAAAGCGGTTGTTCCTGAAAACAGTTGACGGTGCATCAGGGCTTACTGGGGCGGAAATCAACCTCCGTCAACATATGTTTAATCTCGGGATTGGCCATGAAGCTGCGCCAGACAAGTCCTGTGCGATAGTTCTCGATCATCACCGCCATTGGGGCCTGATTTAGCCCCATGGTAATCCCGGAGTACCAGTTCTCCTGTAAGTTGAAGGCATCGCGGAAGCCATAGATGCCCCACACCTGAGCTCCCAGATCGCGGTAGAAGTGTTTCAGGGCAAGCATGGAGCGCTCTGGAGTATAGGCAAAGGCGCTGATCGCTCCAGTGGGAGCAATGGTCCCATCGTCGAGATCCAAGGTGGGTTCATAGGGAACATATCCACCCGGGCCATCGACGGCGGTAAGACCCCATGTGTTGGCGCCGTATCCCTTCCAATTGTGCGGGTCCTGGATGCAATAGGCCTGATTGATGAGCGACTGATCACGGTTGTTCTCGTAGTAATCTGCGAACTTGTCCCGGCGTCCGTGGGGATCGTAGCCCATAAAGGAGTAGTCGGTGAAGAAGAGTGGGCCGCCAGTTCCTCCGCCGACGGACAGGGTAATGCCGTAGTAGCTTTTGCCGTTAGCGTAATGATTGCCGATGCCTTCGCCTACCCATCCGCTGTAATAGTCGCTGGCGGGGATTGGGTGTGTGGGTGAAGCGATGGCCTCCAAATACGTGATCATCACCTCATTCCAGCCGGTAAGTCGATTGGCAATGTGCCAGGAATATTCCGGCGACCAATGCCAGTAGAGAGCATCCCTCCTGGGGGTCGCGCGGAACCAGTTCCAATCTACCCCCTGCCAAAGGTCCGTAATTCTCGCATAGAGTTCTTTCTCCGAAGTACTGTTGCCCTTGAAGTATTGGCGTGCGGAGAGCAAGCCTTCCATCAGAAACGAGGTCTCAACCAGGTCCGCTCCATTGTCGAACATGCCGAAGACGGGCAGCCGATGCCCTGTGCTGCCGCTCAGAAAATGCGGCCACGCACCATGATAGCGGTCGGCCGTTTCCAGGAATGCAGTGATGCGCAGCAGGCGATCGATGGCCTGTTGCCGCGTAATGAATCCCCGGTCTGCGCCGACGATGAGTGCCATGATGCCAAAACCACTCGCGCCGGTAGCTATGATGTCATCGTCGCCCGGCATATTTTCCCGCGTCATCCCTGAATGCGGTTCCGCGCCTTCCCAGTAATAACGGAAGGATGCCTCCTGGACCATGGTCATAAGTTCGTCGTCGCTCATGGGATGCGTACTTGCAGTGGCGGCCGCAGACAAAAGAGATTCACGGAGCGTCGACGTCCGCACCGATACTTTGTAGGAGGCAGTGATGTGGGGGTCTCCTAGGAAGTCCGTATATCGGTTTACCCCCGGCCTCTGTACGCCGATCGGTCGGAAAGTCCCTCCCTGAATGGAACGATAGATTACATATTGATCGAAGTACGGATTCTGAACCGGTTTCCAGGAGATGTCGATGTGCCGCTCATATCCTTCGGCGCGGACCTGTTGCACTATCGGCAACTTAGGCTGTGCTACTGAGGCATCCTTTTCGATGCGAATGTCATCGATAAATACTGTATGCAGAGTGCCGTCCGCAGCACCTTGCAAAAAGACCAGGGTGTTGGTCTGATGCGGATGGAAAGGATGTAAAGAAGCCGTAACGAACCGATCCAGAGGAATGCGAATTCTGGTCCATCGACTGGCCTTCAGGTCCGGCGAAAAACCGGACAACTCCAGCGGTTGCGTGAAATTTCTTTCCGTGTCCTGCAAGACGATCCGAGGCAGATATTTTGCGCTCATTCCATTTGGCGTATAAAGCCACATGTACAGGTTGTCCCCAGGGAAATCCACGTATCGGTTTCGCCATTGGTAGAGGTGCAGCGCGGCCTCCCATCCTCCTTGCGGAGTCGACTCCCATTGCAATTCCAGCGCATTTGGGCCGCTGATGAATGTGGAGGTCTCGATGGGCAGCTTGTCGCCGACCAGTTTCAGCGAACTGGGCGCAGACGCGTGACCGCTGCTGTAAAAGTAGTCCCCTGGCGAAAGGCTATTCACAAAAAAGACCTGTTGCGAATAATTTTGATCGGCGAGGACCGGGGTTGATCCAGCGATAAGGCCGACTAGGAAAAGCAGCATGGATGTCATCGCTTTCTTGTCGTTTTTTCGATCACTCATCAGAATCTCTCCCAGTGCCTGCGATGTTAGCATCGCGTGATTCGACCCGTTGCAGGGACCGGGCAACGAGTCGCTAGCGCAATGCTGCCGAAGGCCTCGACGTGCCGCTTGACAGCTTCTACATGAAGTGGTGCTGATTTTAAATTAAGCGCAATCGTTTGCGCAAGTCGTCGCGAAAGGAATGCCCATCGCGACGAAATGGCCGTGCCAAGCGTTGGAAGTCGTCTGAAAACAAGCGGGCACAACAAGAGGGAGAAGTACAACCGTTTTAACGGAGAGCCGATATGCGAATTTCCTTTCTCAGACGAAACCATCTAATCACGCGGAAAACTGGGACCTCCCTGGGCATTCTGCTGGCATGGATTGCGATTTGCCTGTTCACTCCAGCATAGCGTGCACAGTTTCGAGCATCCATTCAGGGTGTCGTGACCGATCCTGCCGGGGCAGTAGTTTCCGGCGCGACGGTCTCGCTGACCGATACGGCGACAAACCATACGAGTACCGCCACGACTTCCAGCGGCGGCGTTTACACTTTCAATGCACTCCCGCCGAGTAGATTCACGCTCACGGTCGAGGCGCCCGGGTTCAAGAAAAAGACGCTCAACGATGTCCAGATCCTGCCAGAGCAGGCCAACGCGGTGAATGTGCAGCTTGCCTTGGGACAAGCGACGCAAACGGTGACGGTCAGTGGCTCCCAGGCGGCACTCCTGGACACGGAAACGGCGACACTCAGCGGTACCGTCGATAGCAACCAGATTCAGCATCTGCCTTCCTTCAACCGCGACGTGTTCCAACTGGCGCAACTGGCGCCGGGCGTTTTCGGCGACGGTTCGCAGGGCAACGGCGGCGGCACCTACAATCTGCCGGGCAACCAGGGTCCGGGCGGTTCCAGTAACGGCGCATCTGGAATTTTCCAGACGGAAAACGGGCCGCAGATCCAGGCCCGCGGCGGTCAGTATGAGACCAATGGCATATCCGTCGATGGCATCAGCACGGTGAGCGCGGTCTGGGGCGGCACGTCGGTGATCACGCCCAGCGAAGATTCGGTGCAGGATGTCACCATCGTTTCCAACAGCTATGACGCGGAGAACGGACGCTTCAGCGGCTCGAGTATCCAGGTCACTTCCAAATCGGGGACCAACCATTTGCACGGCAGCATGTTCTTTAAGGCGTCGCGTCCCGGCCTGAACGCCTACCAGCGATGGAATGGCTACGTCCCC
>JAJZIF010000310.1 GCA_021810735.1 Acidobacteriota bacterium | reverse complement strand
CGTTCCCGCTATGATCGCAGCATTACGCAAATAGACCTACCCATGAACCGCGCTTTCGGGGCCATGTTGTATGCTTCCACTTTCTCAGAAGTATGCATTCCTGATCTTCGCGATGGTAACTTCGGCGTGGGGAGCGCGCGGTTTCTACGGTCTCGTTCGCAGCATACGCCGTGGTCGCCCAGATACTGAAGACCGCACGGATCGTGTGTTGCGCCGACTCTGGTATGCGCTTCGAACAGCGCTCACCCAAACCCGTACATTTAAGGCGCGAGCAATTGTCAGTACATTCCACGCATGTATTTTTTACGGATTCGTGTTCTACATTCTGGTTAATTTGGTAGATGCGATCGCAGGCTACACGTCCTATTCCATTTCCTCAAGCACGGCCCCGGGCGCGATCTATAACTCATTTGCGGATGTCCTTACGATGCTCGTGGTGGTGGGAGTGGTGGCGCTGGTGATTCGCAGGTTTCTGCTTCCCGCGCGTCGTGATTTTCGTTTCAATTCGAGCACACTGCTGCATCCCGATGTGAGACAAGGCAAGATCGGCCTCGACTCGCTTCTGGTCTCCAGCTTCATCCTGTTCCACGTGGCAAGCAGGGCCATTGGAGCAGGCGCGCGGCTGGCCCAGCAAGGGCCGGACAAATTTCAACCCTTTGCGACTCTGCTGTCTCATCTCTTCACGCCGCAGAATGCGTACGCATGGCGCATCTTCGGCTATTGGGGAGCACTCGGCAGCGTGCTGCTGTTCCTCTCCTACTTCCCGTACAGCAAGCATGTCCACATCCTTATGGCGCCTGCGAAATACTTTTTTGGGCGGCGCGCGGGTTCGGGAGTCCTGCCGCCGGTTGAAATCAAGCTGGAAACAGAAAATGACCTTACCGACATTCCGCAGATTGGCGCCAAGCGTTTGGAGGATCTGACATGGCCTCGACTGCTGGACGCCTATGCCTGTATCCAGTGCAATCGCTGTCAGGATGTGTGTCCCGCCACTGCAACCGGAAAATCGCTCAGTCCGGCAGCACTGGAAATCAACAAGCGCATGGAATTGAACCATCTCGCATCCAGCCGCTCGGGGTTCAATTCTGGACAAAGCAGTCCGCACACGCTTCTTCAATTCGCCCTCACTGCGGAGGCAACATGGGCCTGCACCACGTGCGGCGCCTGCGTGCAGGTATGCCCCGTACAGGATGAGCCGATGCTGGACATCATCGATATCCGTCGCAATCGGGTGATGATGGAAGGTGAATTCCCCGCGCAACTCCACACGGCGTTCCGCGGCATGGAGAGGTCGAAGAATCCCTGGGGCATCAACCACGAGAAGCGGATGGACTGGGTCGAGGGCCTGCACGTGAAGACCATCGAAGAGAATCCGGAGCCCGATGTTCTCTACTGGGTCGGATGTGCGGCGAGTTACGATCCGCAGGCGCAAAGGTCCGCGCGCGCATTTGTTCAACTCCTAGGCTATGCGGGCATAAACTTTGCGGTACTCGGGAAAAAAGAATGTTGCACCGGGGACAGTGCGCGTCGCGCCGGGAATGAGCTTCTCTACCGGCAACTTGCTGGTCAGAATGTCGCCACATTGAATGCAGTCCAGCCAAAACTCATTGTCGCCAGCTGTCCGCACTGCATGAACGCGATTGGTCACGAATACAAGCAGATGGGCGGATCGTATACAGTCCTGCATCACACCCAGTATCTCGAATTCCTGGTGACTGCAGGCAAGCTGAATGCCGACCGCCTAGATGCGACCATCACATACCATGATCCGTGCTATCTCGGCCGACACAACGGGATTTATGATGCGCCGAGAAATATCCTGCGTGTTCTCGGCGATGAATTGCTGGAGCTGGATCGCTCCCGCGAGAACTCATTCTGCTGCGGTGCCGGCGGCGCGCAATTCTGGAAAGAGGAAGAGACCGGCAGCGAGCGAATTTCCGAAAACCGCTTCCGTGAAGTGAAACAGCGGCTCAGCTCCGCTACCCACCAGAAGACACTGGCCGTCGGCTGCCCATTCTGCAAAAACATGTTGACCAGTACGCCAGGCAAAAGCGATGCCGATGGAATTGTCATCAAGGATGTGGCCGAGTTGCTGCTAGAGAGCGTGCAAAAGAAGATGGGAGTGCAGCCGATCCCTCCGCTGTTAGGTAGGGAAGTGAACGCGGTGAGCGATGCTCCACCAGCCGTGCCCGTCCCAGATTCCGCTGCCCCATCTGCGGAAGGCCCGCTGACGACCGATGTCCTTTCGGCGAAGGCATTGGCAAATGCCGAACCTGCAGCCGTGGAGCCGGCGCAGACCTCAGCAAACGATCTGCCCCAGTCGAAAGTCGCGCGCAACAAGTGGCAGCCCAAACCCAGGAACGACGCCAAACCATAATCCACGTGGAAAATCTGGACAATCATGCGACTCCCCGTCGCCGACCGGCCGGCGTACACTTGCTACTCAGAAACCATGACAAAGCATGACCCGAGCGTAGATCCGCGAGACGCAATTGAAATCCATCCGAGTGATCGAGTCGTCGTTCTCACCGGGGCTGGCATCAGCGCCGAAAGCGGACTAAAAACCTTCCGCGATAGCGACGGACTGTGGGCCGGCCACAGGGTGGAGACGGTTGCCACCCCCGAGGGCTGGGAGGTGGACCCTGAACTCGTCTGGCAGTTCTATTCTCAGCGCAGGAGAGAATGCCGGGCCAGCTGTCCCAACGCTGCCCACTATGCACTGGCGGAGTTGGAACAGGAAATCGGCGACCGCCTGTTTCTCTGCTCCCAGAATGTGGACGATCTGCATGAACGCAGCGGTTCACGCAACATGGTCCACATGCATGGGGAGCTTTTCAAGTCGCGCTGCGAAGCGAACTGCGGCGCTCCCATAATAGAAGACAGTAACAGTTACAATTCCCTCGCAGAAATCCCGCGCTGCGCATGCGGCGCCCGTATGCGCCCCCACATTGTCTGGTTCGGCGAAATTCCGCTCGAAATGACGTCCATTCAGCGGGAGATCGACCGCTGCTCCATCCTGTTGGTGGTCGGTACCTCCGGTGCAGTGCATCCCGCGGCGAGTTTTGTCCATTGGGCCAGAATGCGCGCCGGCACTCCGGCGCGAACATATTATGTCGGTCCGGAAGCGCCCCTGAATGCAGTCGCATTCAGCCGAATCATCCTCGGCAAGGCAGGCGACAAATTGCCCGGCCTATTCCGAGTTCTGTGAACAGGCGACAAGCCTGCAAGATCGAACAAAAATGTCGTCGACACAATTTTTTGAAAACAGTCAACGTGGCCCGTAGGGTCTCTTCCATTCCACTGAACTGGCCTTGCAGCAAGGCTCACCATGAGATCGTCCGAACCACGGAGCAAATGAGTATGCGGTTTGCAGGCGGACGAAGGAAAGAAACTGCGCCAGAATGCCAATCACATTCTCTCGCAGTCGCATCTACCTGCTCACGCCGGATTCGTTCCCGTCCAGAATTGCAGGAATGTAGAAGTGGAAGAACCTGTCTGAGTCCGATTGCAGGCATACATTCGCGTTGGGCATGCCCGGCTCCACGCGCGTGTAGCCCTGATCGTCGATCTCAATGCGCATCGGTTGAGTGGGGCACAAACTTGGGTCGATGACTTCCGCCACCGCCATGGCATCAAACAAAGTCGGCGTCGGATTCAGCGTGGAAGCCGTCCACTGCTCGTAGAGAAGAGCCAACGCATCGGTGGAAGGTGTGCCCTGACGAAACAGAGTCGCCCGCATGATTTCGTCCAGCTTCAGCTGCGTGGAGTCGAGCGGCATCATGTATAGCGGCACGCCCGAGGCGAAGAGCTTTCTTGCCGCGGGAACATCCATCTTGATGTTGTATTCCGCGCTCGGACCACGATTCGGTAGATAACCAAGATCGCCATAGCCTCGCCGAATGGACCCGCCCATGATCACGACCTTCTTCAGCTTGCGAAAGGTGGCCGGGTCCTTGTCGATCAGCGCGCCTACGTTGCTCGACGGGGCGATGGAGATGAGTGTGATCTGTCCTGGGTTGTGACGGATTGCGTCGAGGACAAAGTCGATCGCGTTGGGCCAGCCTTGTGCCGGCTCCGGGAAAGCCTTCGCCCAGCGAGCCTGTGTGAACGTTGAACCGGCCTCCGTCTTGGGACCGGCAGACACCGGAACGTCGCCGTGACCCGTTCGGGTGAGGAAACGCTCAGCCAGCCGCGCCCGCAGATCCGTGTCTCCCCATGCTGTCGTCACGCCCAGAAGCTGAACTCGATCATTGGAGAGCGCGAGCGCCAATGCGAAAGCATCGTCAATGTCATCGCCGATGTCCGTGTCGAGAATGATTTTTTGTGGGCCGACCTCAGTTGCGCCTGTCGCTTGCGCCAATCCGCTGCTGCGCGGCATAACAAACATCAGCAGCACCATCCAGCCCGCTACGCAATACACTTTGGCAAAAAACGTCGTCACAAGTTTGATCTCCCTCTCCATTCTGGACTGCTTCGCCGGGAAAGAGTCAAACTCTGATCGTGGTGGTTGCGCGTGGCAGCCGGATGACAGAGTCCATCCGCATTCCCATGCGGCAAAACTCGATCCACAATGTGAACGGTTTGAATGAGCGGGCGTCAATCTATGGCTAAGGGGAATCCACCAACGTGAATCTTAATAGCGATTGAGATCGTGAATTGCGTCGCTGACGACATGGGCGGCTCTGCCCGATGTATCCTGCGCCGCGCCCGCGATCTGATCCATGACTCCCCGTTCCGCAAGGTCTTCGTCACCGGTCAATTGGCCCAGCTTTTCCTTCAGCCTGCCCAGCAGTCGTCTCCCTGTTCCGGTGATGCGTTGTCTGCTTCCCCAGTCTGCGGTTCGAATCGCAGCTGCCTCAAGATCATCATATCCAGTCGCGTACCTGGCCGCGCGACGATCCAAAATCAGATAGGCTGCGACTACGCTGAGTGCGAGAGGTATCCAGACTTGGCGCTTCATTCGATTCTCCTGTAACCCGTAGGATGCCAAAGTTTCGGTTGGCGTTCATTCTACTCAAGCGTGAGGGAGAGAAATGAGCCGCGCTGGCTACTTCCAACGAACGCTTCCGAACCCGCCGGTGAACCGAGGAACCAAGAACATTAGATTCTTCAATTTTCATTTGCAGACAAAAATAGTTCAACAAACATGTAGTTATTCTAAGAACTTATCCGTAAATAGATGTGGTCTGTCTCCAGCAGATCAAGGCCGCGGCCAAGGAAAGCAAGGCGACGTAGCTAGCCTCCGATTTTTCAAAGCTGACCAGCAGTTTGCGATAGCGA
>JAJZIF010000309.1 GCA_021810735.1 Acidobacteriota bacterium | reverse complement strand
TTCCAATCGGGATTACCCGCTGGTGCAAGGCTGCATTCTGGCTATCGGTCTGACCTATGTGCTGGTGAACCTCCTCACAGATGCGCTCTACATCCTGGCGAACCCGCGCATCCGTCAATGAACGGTTCCACCTAACGCCAGTGACGGAAAAACTCGCGGAACAATCTTGCATCCAATCACAGTCTGAGTTCCGGAAAACCGCCGCTCCCTCGCGACTTGGCGAACGGTGTCATACTGGAAGTGCGGTTCTTTTTGTCGGATCTTGCGAATTCAGCCGACGCCTCACAAATACTTGGATCCATCCAGAGAGCAGTTCAGCATTGCAGGAGTCTTGCGTTGAGGTCCTATTGTTTGGAAGCCATACGGTCCTCCATCTTGCCTGGAGCGATGCGGGCTCATCCAACCTTACATAATCTTGCCCTGGCGATGTATACCGCTTCCGGCCAGTGGGCCAGCTTGTTCGACAAGCTGTTGACTTCCTCCACCAACATCTTTTCTCCGCGGTCCGCCCCTGCGCACGACATTTTCCGTCTCTCGATCTTCGTGCTCATCATCACGGGCGCAATCTTCGTTACAGTTTCCGCATTGTTGTTGCACGTCATCCTTCGCTATCGCCATCGCGCCGGCGACGACGAACGCGAGCCGCCCCAGATTTACGGAAGCAATCAGATTGAACTCGCATGGACCGTATTTCCCATTCTGATTGTGGTGGTGATCTTCCTTGCCAGCGTGCGCATCATCTTCAGCATCCAGCACGCGCCGCTGCCCGGGCAGGCGTTGAATGTGACCGTGGTTGGCCATCAATTCTGGTGGGAGTTTCGCTACCCTAAATATGGATTTGTCACGGCGAACGAGTTGCATGTTCCCGTTGGAGCGGACGCGAACGGTCCGCTGCCAACGTCTCTGAAACTGGTCAGCGCGGATGTCGATCATAGCTTCTGGGTGCCGCGCCTCGGCGGCAAGACCGACCTGATGTCGGGCCAGGTGAATAACATGTGGATTCAGCCCGACACTCCCGGCATCTATTACGGGCAGTGCGCCCAGTTTTGCGGCGCCGAACACGCCAGAATGTTGATTCGCGTTTATGCGCAGACGCCCACGGACTTCGAGAAATGGGCTGCCAATCAGGCGAAACCCGCAGTGCAAGATCCCAGCGTCGCTGCCGGACGCGCCGTATTTGAGCACAGCGCCTGTATCAATTGCCACGCGATACGCGGCACGGTCGCGAATGGCCGCTTCGGACCCGATCTGACCCACCTGGCGAGCCGCGACACGCTCGCCGCGGGAGCGCTGCCCAATACGGAAAGCAATCTGGAAAACTGGATCAAGGACCCCGACCATTACAAGCCGGGATGCCTGATGCCGGCCATGAAACTCAGCGACCGGGACATAGCCCTGATCGCTTCTTACCTCGTAACACTGCAGTAAGCTGTGGAAGTGAGAGACGCACGTTATGGCTGATTCCATACCACTGTCAGGAGCGATCGATCGAACTCCGAAAGAGGAAAATCACCGCCTGTGGTTGGAGGTGATGCATGAGTGGATCGTTACCACCGATCATAAAAAGATCGGCATGATGTATATCGCCGCCGCGCTGATGTTTCTCGCGATCGGCGGCGTTGAAGCCCTGCTCATACGGATTCAGTTGGCCCGGCCCGAGGCGACATTCGTCTCGCCGGAGCAATACAATCAGCTCTTCACGCTGCACGGCACCACCATGATCTTTTTCGTTGCCATGCCCATTCTCCTCGGCTTTGGAAATTACCTGGTGCCGCTCATGATTGGCGCCCGGGACATGGCGTTCCCCCGGTTGAATGCCTTCAGCTTCTGGATTTTTCTGTTTGGCGCGTCGCTGCTCTACTACAGCTTCCTCGGCGGAAAAGGCCTCTTCGGCGGGGCCGGAATTCCGGACCAGGGCTGGTTCGCCTACGCGCCCCTCACGTCCGTTGCATTCTCAAAAAGCCATGCCGCCGACTACTGGGCGCTGGGAATCTTTATCAGCGGCATTGGAAGCATTGGCACCGCCCTGAATACCGTTGCGACAACGCTTTGCCTGCGCTGCAAGGGCATGAAGCTGAACCATATGCCGCTGTTTGTCTGGCTGATGCTGGTCGCATCGGTGCTGATTCTGGGCGCGATCCCCCCACTGGGAGCGGCGCAGCTCATGCTCTTGGTCGACCGCTTTCTCGGCGGACATTTTTTCGATACGCAGGCCGGCGGCTCGGCTGTTTTGTGGGCGCATTTCTTCTGGATCTTCGGACATCCCGAGGTCTACATCCTGGTGCTGCCCGCCTTCGGTTTTGTGAATGAAATCATTCCCGTGTTCTCCCGCAAGGCGATCTTCGGCTATCCAGCCATGGTGGCGGCCTCGGTTGGCATTGGATTTATCAGCTTCACAGTGTGGGCGCACCACATGTTTACCGTGGGCATGGGAGCTGCGGCCAACACCGCCTTTGTCCTCTCGACCATGATCATCGCCGTCCCCACTGGAATAAAAATCTTCAACTGGCTGGCAACGATGTGGGGCGGTAAGATCTATTTCACAGTCCCGATGCTGTTCTGTACCGCCTTCCTGTTTCAATTCACGCTTGCTGGCCTCACCGGAGTCATGTTGGCGGTCGCGCCGTTCGACTGGCAACTGCATAACTCCTATTTTGTGGTCGCGCATTTTCATTACGTCATTGTCGGCGGCATTCTGTTTGCCCTGTTCGCTGCTTTCTATTATTGGTTTCCGAAAATGACGGGGCGCATGATGAGCGGAACCCTGGGCAAGTGGCACTTCTGGCTGTTTGTCCTCGGCTTCCACATGACGTTCGATACCATGCACATTCCTGGACTCTTGGGAATGCCGCGGGAAATCTACACCTATGAACCGGGCCACCATTGGGGAACCTGGAACATGATCATCACCATTGGCGCATTTATCCAGGCGATTGCCATTCTAATCTTTGTTTACAATCTGGTCCGCTCGCATTTTGTCGGAGAACTGGCCGGCAACGACCCCTGGGATGCCTGGACGCTGGAATGGGCGACCACCTCTCCGCCGCCCAGTTACAACTTTGCCGACGAGCCCATGGTTCGCAGCCGCCGTCCGCTGTGGGACCTCAAGCATCCGGAAGACCCGGACTGGAAATATGAGCTCGACACCGAAGATCAGTTGGCGGCCAACAAATGACGACCATCCCATTCACCCTCGACAGCAGGGACGAAGTTTGGGTCCTGCCCTACAAAGGCACAGTGGGCATGTGGTGCTTGATCATGGCCGAGTCGGCCATGTTCCTCATCTTCGTTGTGGCCTACCTCTTCTACATTGGCAAAAGTCTCAGCGGACCTACGCCACAGGAGATACTCAGCCTTCCTATCTTCGGCACCATCTGTCTGTTTTCCAGCAGCCTCACCGTCCATCTTGCCGTGAACGGCCTTCAGAAGCGCAGCCAATGGTCGTTTATCGGATGGCTGACGGGCACCGTCCTGCTGGGCGTTATGTTTCTCATCGGCACCGGCAGAGAATGGTACGACCTGATCTACAAACACCATTTCACCATTCGCACCAGCCTGTTCGGCACCACGTTTTATTCTTTGGTGGGCCTGCATGCCACCCATGTTGCCATCGGATTGCTGATGCTGAGCGTCGTCCTCGTCCTCGGGCTGTTTGGCAAGGTCACGCGGGACCACGTAGACCATTTTCACGCGTTGTCCATGTACTGGCATTTTGTCGATGCCGTGTGGGCGGTTGTTTTTCTCGTCGTATATGTAATCGGAAGATGACAAGTCTATGAAAATCGACACGGAACACAGCCATCCTGGCCAGCATATGATTCACCTGCCCGCGCCCACAGCATGGCCCATCGTACTGGCGTTCGGCGTGACTCTTCTGTTTGCCGGCCTTGTGACGAGTTGGGCGATCAGCGCCCTGGGCCTGCTACTGATGGTGCGCTCCGCCGTTGGCTGGTTCCATGCCGTATTGCCCCACGAGCGGCACGAGGACGTATCGGTCGTCACTGAAATCGTCGAAATCAAAAGCTCTCGCGAACAAGTGGCGCGCCTGCCAGTCGCGCTGTCGCACCGTACTTTCCTGCCGGTCGAGCGATACACTATGGGCGCTGGCGTGCAGGGTGGAATCGCCGGCGGAATCGCCATGATCGCTCCCGCAACCCTGTATGGACTGGTCCGCTATCACAGCCTCTGGTACGCGCCCAATCTTCTGGCGGCGATCGCCATTCCAGACTGGGCAGAGCGCAGCACAGCATTCCTATCCGCGTTTCACCTGGAAGGTCTGCTGGTTGCCGTAGGGGTCCACGTGCTCGCTTCCGTCCTCGTCGGGCTTCTCTACGGGGCCATCCTGCCCATGTTTCCATGGGAACCAATTGCAACCGCCGGATTTCTCGCGCCCATTTTCTGGAGTGGGCTTCTGTATGGCGGACTGGCGGCGGTCAATCCTCTGCTGAACGAGCGAATCGACTGGTTATGGTTTATTGCGTCGCAGATCGCCTTCGGCCTGGTGGCTGGATTCGTCGTGAACCTGCATGTTCGCGTCCGAACCCCGCAATTCCAAGCTCGCCCATTCGCCGAACGCGCTGGACTGATCTCTCAGGGAATAGAAGAACAAGCCCCCGAAAAGGATCGCGACCAATGAAGAGAAAGTCCATGGGAGCGATGATTTTGTCCGCCGCGGTTGCGCTCGGCGCTGCGGGTTGTCACCCGCCAGGAAAGCCGGGCTTCCGGCCGGAAACCATGCGCCCGGACCAGACACTTCAATTTAATGTTTTGTACAAGAGCAACTGCTCGGCCTGTCACGGCGATCAAGGCTTGAACGGCGCGGGGCTGCCGATGGACAATCCCGTCTATCTGGCCTGGGCCGGACACGATCGTCTCGTCCTGATCGTCAGCAATGGCATACCCAATACATTGATGCCCGCCTTTGCCTACAGTGGCGGCGGATTCTTATCCGACCAGCAGGTCGAGAACATTGTCAATGGAATGATTTCCCACTGGGGCAAGTCCGGGGCTTCGGATGCAGCGAACACCCCCGGCTACACGCCGTCTTCGAAGGGCGATGTCGCAGCCGGAAAGACCGCCTTCCAGATGCATTGCGCTCGCTGTCACGGCGATGAGGGACAAGGGCCTTCTCCCGGTGCGTCGAAACCCGCACATGCCGCCACGGGTTCCATCGTCGATCCCACATTTCTTTCGCTGGTGAGCGATCAGGGGCTGCGCGACATTGTTGTTTCCGGCCTGCCGGGCGAAGGCATGCCGGATTGGCGTGGAGGTAGGACAGCGCAGCCGATGACCGAC
>JAJZIF010000308.1 GCA_021810735.1 Acidobacteriota bacterium | reverse complement strand
ATATCGCCCGCCAGCGTGCTCTCTTCTCTGCGGGTGTCACCAGCAAGCAGGCCTTACAGCAGGCGGAGCAGACCTATAACAGCTCCAAGGCCACCTATGAGTCCGACGTGGCCGCGCGCAAATCCGCACAGCAGCAACTGGCGTATTTCCACGTCAGCGCCCCGTTTACCGGAATTGTGGGCGATGTTCCGGTTCATGTCGGCGACTACGTTTCGTCGACCACCACGCTGACCACCGTGGACGACAACACCCAACTGGAGGCCTACATCTATATTCCTGCTGAAAGAGCGGCACGGGTACACGTTGGACTGCCGATAGAAATTACCAGCGGCGACGGTACTGTGCTGACCCGCACGAAGATCTATTTTGTTTCTCCGCAGGTCGACAATCAACTCCAGGCGATTCTAGTGAAAGCCAAGGTAGATACGCGGCCAGACGTGCTGCGCAACGCGCAACTGGTCCGCGCTGTCGTTACCTGGAGCACGGCACCCGCGCCCACAGTCCCGGTGCTTGCGGTAACCCAAGTCGGCGGGCAACAGTTTGTGTTCGTCGCGGAAAACGAGAACGGCCATGACGTTGCCGTGCAAAAGTCGATCGAACTGGGTACCACGGTGGGCAACTCCTACGCAGTCAAGAGCGGCTTGCAGGTCGGCGACAAAGTCATCGTTTCCGGAATGCAGTTTCTGGTAAATGGGGCACCGGTCCAGCCCATATCGTAAGGTTCCGGGCGCATCGCATCGCGCCTATCCAGGTGACGGCATTGTGAAATACAGCGTTCCATTTTGCGAGGCAGAGGTAGCTCAAAGTGTTTGTTGATTTCTTTATTCATCGACCGGTCTTTGCCACGGTTTGCGCGCTGTTGATCATCCTGGCCGGGGTCGTCGTCATACCCACCCTGCCTATCTCGCTCTATCCGCAACTGGCTCCTCCGCAAGTAACAGTTACAGCGACATATGTCGGGGCGAGCGCGCAGGAGGTCGAATCGGCGGTAACGATTCCGCTGGAGGAGGCGATCAACGGCGTCGAGGGCATGGACTACATGACCTCCAGCAGCAGCAACAGCGGAACCAGCACGATCACCATTACCTTCAAGACGGGATACAACCTGGACATCGGAGCGGTCGACGTACAGAACCGCGTCGCCAGCGCGCAAGGGCAGTTGCCCGCGACGGTCAACAACTTCGGCGTCATCATCAACAAGGCGAATGCCAATTTTGTTTTTGGCGCCGGGTTTTACTCCGACCACGGCCAGTACACCAACCAGTTCATCAGCAACTATGTGGACGTCTACGTTTCCGATGCCATCAAGCGAGTGCCCGGCGTCGGCGATACGATTATTTTCGGTGAGCGCAAGTACGCAATGCGTCTGTGGCTAGACCCCACCAAAATGGCGGCGCGCGGATTGACGGCAACCGACGTGGTCACCGCGCTGCAGCAGCAAAACGTGGAGATTGCAGCCGGAGCGCTCGGCGCGCCGCCGGCAGATCCGAAACAGCAGTATCAAATTGCCGTCAACGTCATTGGCAGGCTGACCAGTCCGCAGCAGTTCAACAATATCGTCCTGAAAAATACTCCGAACGGAATCGTGTTGCTCAGGGATGTCGGATACGCGCAGCTTGGCGCCCAGACCTATGCGACCGACCTGAAATTCGACGGATACAGTGCTGTCGGACTGGGCGTGGAGCAATTGAGCAATGCGAACGCGCTGACCGTCGATCGCGATGCGAAGGCCGAACTGGAAAAATTGTCGAAGTCGTTCCCGCCCGGCCTGAAATACGCCATTGCCTTCGACACGACCACCGTGGTCGGGGAATCCATTCACGAAGTGCTGGTCACGCTGGCCGAGGCGATCGTCATCGTCATCGTCGTAATCTTTTTCTTTCTGCAGGACTGGCGCGCCACCATCATTCCGGCAGTCACCATTCCAGTCTCACTGATCGGCACATTTGCCTTCATTAAGGTTTTTGGCTTCTCGATCAACTCGCTGACCCTGTTCGGAATTACCCTCGCCACTGGACTGGTCGTCGACGATGCCATTGTGGTGATCGAAAATGTGCAGCGCCATATTACGGAGGGTGCCCCGGACTCCCATCAGGCGACCTCCGACGCGATGGGAGAAGTGACCAGCGCGGTCATTGCCACGTCCCTGGTTTTGATCGCGGTCTTCGTGCCGGTGTCGTTTTTCCCTGGGACCACAGGCATTCTCTACCGGCAATTCGCTTTGACGATTGCGTTCTCGATCGGAATTTCCGCGTTCAATGCGCTGACGCTCTCCCCGGCATTGTCCGCGATTTTGCTGCGGCGGGAAAAAATCCATCACGGACTCTTACATGCCGTGGACCGAGGCATCAAGGCAACGTCCAGCGGATACGCGCGAAGTATCCATTCGGTGCTGCGTTGGCGGTATCTCATGGTGCTCCTGTTCGCCGCTGGACTGGCGGCCACCGGATACATGTACCTGCATGTGCCCACCGCCTTCGTGCCGGAGGAAGACCAGGGCTACATTATTTTGCAAATTCAAGCGCCCCCCGGCGCGTCGCTTTCTTATACGGATCAGCTGGCCAATCAAGCCCAGATGATTCTCAGCCGGCAACCGGAAGTCGCCGCTTCCTTCGCCGTTACCGGCTTCAGCTTCTCCGGCACCGCGTCCAACTACGGAATCATCTTTTCCTCTCTGAAGCCGTTTTCCGAGCGCAAAGGCCAGAAACAATCGGCTGCTGCATTGGTCGGACGTCTGCGGCAGCAACTCTTCGCGATCCAGGGTGGCCTGGTGATCCCGTTTGAGCCTCCGGCGATTCAGGGCATCGGCAGCTTTGGCGGGTTCCAGTTTGAGTTACAGGACACGGGGGGCAATTCGCTCACCGACCTGGCCGCTGTCGCCAATCAAATTGTTGCCGCCGGCAGACAGGACAAGATAGTGACCGGCCTGTTCACTCCATTCACGGCCAATGACCCCTTGGTGCAGGTGAGTATCGACCGGCAGAAAGCTCAAGTGCTGGATGTCCCATTAAGCCAGATCAGCGACGCGCTGCAGGTCTACATGGGTTCGGCGTACGTGAACAACTTCATCTTTAACAACCGTTCCTACCAGGTCTATGTCCAGGCCGACCAGGCATTCCGCAAGAATACGCAGGACCTGCGATCGTTTTATGTGCGGTCCGGCAGCGGACAGATGGTGCCGCTCGACAGCCTGGTGACGATCGTGAATACTTCCGGGCCGCAGGTCATCAGTCACTACGATCTTTTCCGTTCGGCGGAAATTGATGGCTCCTCTGCGCCGGGCGTCAGCAGCGGACAAGGCTTGACCGGGATGGAACAGTTGGCCAAAAAACACATGTTGCAGGGCATGCAATATTCCTGGACGGGATTGGCGCTGCAGGAGATCGAATCCGGCGGCAAGGCGGCGACCATCTTCGGCCTTGGAATCCTGGTGGTCTATCTCACGCTGGCCGCGCTCTATGAGAGCTTCGTGCTGCCGTTCATCATTCTTCTCTCCGTGCCGATGGCCGTGCTGGGTGCCTTGGCCGCCGTGTCGTGGCGCGGGCTGTCGGACGACGTTTATTGCCAAATCGGTTTGGTGATGCTGATCGGCCTGGCCGCCAAGAATGCGATCCTGATTGTGGAATTCGCCGAACAACTGCGCAAGAAGGGCCGCTCCATTGCCGATGCGGCCATGGAAGCCGCGGAGCTGCGCCTGCGACCAATCTTGATGACGTCGTTCGCGTTTATTCTTGGGATATTGCCTCTGGCATTCGCCAGCGGCGCGGGCCAGGCGGGCCGCCACTCCATTGGCACCACCATCATTGGCGGGATGTTGGTTTCGACGGTCCTGAATCTATTCTTTATTCCTGTGCTGTATGTCCTGACGAAAACTGTATTGGAGAAAATTTCCGGCCATGGCAAATCTCGCCCGCAAAACCCGATTGCCGAAACACCCCAGGGGTAAGGACGTCAACGCAAAGAATCTTCCGCCGATCCAAATCGGACATGGGACTTTGTAGACTGGGGTATGGGCTGGCCAAAGCTGCGCCGGAAGCCTGGAGACCGAGGCCAACTGCTCCATGGCACAAGAGAACCGCTTGCTACTCGATGACCCGGACCGTGCCTGCTCCGATTAATTCCTCCACGCGTTCGATGAAGTCTTTGTCGGCGGCTACGCTGAGACCCTCGGGTTCCAGCACCACCAGATATTCATCCCTCTGCTCAAAGTCCAGCAGGACCCTGCCTGTCCCCGGCGTGGCCAGCATCATCGCGTGGAGTTCTGTGAGCGCAGGCTCGCTGACGCGGTCGAGCGCGATACGAATCCGCAGGCTGCCGGGAAGCTTGACCTTCACATCTTCGAGCGCTGTGATGTTCGAAATCGCCAGCTTCGGCGCCGCGTCTTCTTCTCCGCGCAGCACGCCGCGAACCAGCACCGGCACATCGATCTTCAAATTCTCAGCCATCCGTTTATAGGCATCTGGGAAGCAGACGAGATCGATCTTGCCGGTGAGATCTTCTAACGATGCCTGCGCATACAAATCGCCTTTGCGCGACTTGGCCACACGTACCCCAGTCAGAATTCCGGCAATCGAAATTTCATTTTCATTCTGCGCATCCCGCCGTCCCATGCTGGGCGCGGGCGTCATTTCAAGGGCCGTCTGGGTATCGACAACACCTTTCAGATTGCGCAGTTTCTCTGCATATTTCCCCAGCGGATGGCCGGAGACATAAAATCCGAGGACATCTTTCTCGTGTTGCAGGCGCTGCACTTCGTCCCAATCGGGAATGTTCGGCAATTCATCCTGCCGCGCTGGACCGGTCGCCGGCGCGTCGTTGAACAATCCAAACAATCCATGTTGACCCGCAGCCACATCGCGCTGCGATTTTTGCGCGCGCTCAATGGCCGTATCGATAGCGGCCATCAGTGCCGCGCGCGGTCCGAAACAGTCGAGAGCGCCGCTCTTGATCAGCGACTCCAGTACGCGCTTGTTCATCACACGGAGATCGATGCGCTCGCAAAAATCCCAAAACGAAGTAAATGTCTTGCCTTCCTGTACCAGCTGACTGCGGACTTGCAGAATGGAGGCGATCGCGTTTTGACCCACATTTTTTATGCCGGCCAGACCGAATCGAATCGCTTCCCCATGGGGCGTGAAGTCGGCGTCACTGGCGCGCACATCCGGCGGCTCGACGGCAATGCCCATCTCGCGGCATTCCTTGATGTACTTCACGACATTGTCCGGCTTGCTCACTTCCGAGGTCAGCAACGCGGCCATAAATTCTTTTGCATAATGCGTTTTCAGATAGGCCGTGTGGTACGCCAGC
>JAJZIF010000307.1 GCA_021810735.1 Acidobacteriota bacterium | reverse complement strand
CATCCATCCTATCGACCGCTGGGATGCGGATGGAGATCGTGTCTTTGGCCTGTTGGGAAGAAACCTCAACATGCCAGGTAAGTTTTCCTGATGGGGAATACAGGGAGCACGTGTAGGTCGAAAATCGGTCTTGCGTGGGGATATCCAAAAATAGCAAAAATGGCTGCGAAGTACCTACAGTAAGGGAAGGCACTTGGCCGCCACGGCTGTTGCCGCCGACGAGAGAGAGGGACGGCAAAATCTCCGGGGCGCTGGATTGAGAAATTTGACGGGTCAAGCGCGGATAGACCACGACATTCTGATACGCAATGACGAGCAGTGATGCAGCTAACAGAGGCATAACGAGCGCGGGCTTCCAAAGCAATGTGAAGCGCCGCTTTGTGACCTTAGCCTGCGAAGTCCTGGAAGAAGAATTGGCTTTCAACTCCGCCTTCGTCGCATCCAGAAATGCTGCGGTTGCGCGAAGGTCCGCCGCGCACTCTGGACAGTCGAAATAGTGCTCCTCGAAGTCGTCGCGCAATTGAGCGGGCAGCTCATTCAGTAGATACTTTTCGACCGCCATTAATTGCATCGCCTTTTGATGGTCCATCGAAGACATCCCACTCCCAAAGTGCCGAATCTATAAATAGCGTGCCATGTATTCGAGCTACAAGGGGCCCTGCTCCCCCAAGTATTGCACATACAATGATTTAAACGACTGCTTCGCCCGGTGGACTAGCACCCTCAAGTATTCCCGGCTGACCCCAAACTCAGCACAAACTACATCCTTGTCGCGCTCATCGAGCAGCACGGATTCAAGTAGATGCCGGTCCCGTTCCGTTAACCGATTCAATATCTCCCGTACCACCCTCGCCGTGTCCTTGCTCTCAAGAACGGTCAGCGCGCTCGGTTCGCGATTGACGTAGACGGTCTCCGGTTCATCCTCGAGGCTCGATTCCCTCACAGTCTTGGAGCGATAATGCTCAAACAAGACATGGTTGCAGATCGAATTCACAAATGCTCCAAGCCGATCAGCCTGTCTGACGCCTCCCTCGGCGCGTAACAAAGCAATCACTCTGACAAATGTTTCCTGTCTGATGTCTTCGATTGCCTCATTGGAACTCAATCGGGAACGCAATTTCAGCCGAATGAGTTCGCTGAAATAGCTCACGAAGTGAGCTTCGATCCGAGCGTCACCCGATCGAAGTTTGTCAACGTAGGACGCGTCAAACGCGAAAAATTGCACGCACCGTTCCTCCGTCGTAGCTGAAGCTTAGGCCTCATATTACACCGGGAGGAACCTCTTACGATATGTGTGTGCATCGAGTTCCGCCTCATCCTCCGTTCCAGCCGTATCGCAGATTTGCTGTATTCGTGCAAAGGTGCGCACATAGCTGAGTTGTCATCGAATCATCGGTCGCTGGTGATTTCATTGGCGCCTCGAGTAGTAGCGGTTCATGAAATTCATCACGCTATCGAACAGCGTAGGGCAATCGAAACAGACCCGCGCGTTCGACTCATCTCTATCAGCGTCGCTCCCGATAAGTCGGCAATCCGCTCTGGATTCACGTTTGTGCGGCACGAAGTCGTTCTCCGCACCCGCAAACGTGCGACTCGACAGATAGTTTTCTGCTGCCGGCTCTTGCGCCACAGCAGGCGGCCTTCTATCGAGTCGCTCGCCATTGCTTGCTGAGAGAACCGAGGAAGAAGATGTTCCAACCGGTGCAAAGTTGCGGCCATTCTGAATTGTCCGCAAGTGGCGAATACTGGTTTTCTGCGATTGCATGCCAACAGCCCTCTACTCCCTGATAGTGAGGGTGAGATCGGAAACGTTACAAAACCTCGACCGGACTGTACCTGTACTGGCGTTGCGCCACGAGAAAATCGATTTTCTCATCGGCGAGGCATGGTCCCCGCAGCCGAGTGCGGAGTTGTGCGATAGATCGATTCCCAACCTCTAAATAGTGCCAGAAAATCTCCATTTTCAAAAAAGATTGGTTCGCGTGAAACGGTTTCACCCTGCGATGCACTATCTGTTCGGACTGGAATTGGACCAACCGGTATTCGCCAGTATCTGGGCCCTTCGGCAACTCGAAAATCTTGTTGTCGAAGTCCACGCGTTCGAGGGGAGTGACTATGGGATATACGGACAATTGCGACCTGTACGCTGCCGTGCATGAAGACGGCATCAACCTCGTTGCGCAGCACGTGATGCGACAGCGCCCTTCGTGGTTCAACTTCGCAACGCAATATGTCAGCGACCATTTGGATCTGGCATGTTCCCCGGTCGCGCATACCATCGACGTGACCGACTATAACAACCCGCTTTTCAAAGTCGTAAGTCCGGTTCCGATTCTGGGCGCGGACTCGCCCCCAGTGGGCCTGAACTTTTGCGTGCAACTGGTGAAGGCAGAGGTGGACTTCTACCCTGGAAATATCTTTACTCTTCCGGCCGTGCTCAATCCGCCGCTCCCGCAGCAGCATCTTGCCATGCACGTGCAGATCTGCGGAGGGATGGATTGCCCGAGTGAGTTCCTGAAGGGGTTCCTGCCGACACCGACTTCGTCTGGTGAAGCAACCAACGTACAACCTACACAGGAAGTGGTGCCCCCCACTCGCCGATTACTTTGTTTTTGTCTGGACGCTTACCTGGTGGCCCACGTAGGAGTGCAGATTATCAGCGGAAAACCTTCCCTGGTTGGAATCGTAGATAGCGTGGATGTCGTAGGCATCAAGCCGAAGGGGCTGTCGGACAACGTCAACTGCTATTTGAAGACGACGTTCGAGCTGCTGTTGAAGGAAAAGCTGATCTTCCCGATATCGACGATGTTGTTCGACATTCCGCTGCTGAGTCTTGCCACGATTACGGCGCAACTCACGCCGAATCCTCCCATTCCGAACAACCCTTCAATTGATGACAATCAATTGAAGATATTCATCACTCTTACGGTGGCGCCATGAGTCATATCACGATAGCCGCATCCGCGAAAGCGTTCCAGCAATTGTTCAACGAAGTGGAGAATAACTTCAGCTTCTCGAAGTCCGACACGGCCAACTTCGGGCCGTTCTCCGCCAGTTACTCCGTCAGCGTGCATTTGTCCGGGGGCAACCTGCAGCTGAACAATGACAACACTATCGAGTTACAGAACGTCGACATCGTCTTTGGGACGCTCGACTTCAAACTGTGTCTCGACTTACCCGGGTTCTGCATCCCGAGCTTCTGCCTCGTGCCCGATCCATGGAACGGATGCCTTGTGGGCTTCCCTGGCTTCTGCATCGGAGGCCCGATTTGTGCGGACCTGAACCTATCCGGTCTTACTTCACAGATCACAGACCTAAAGGCGAGTTTGGCGCCGAAGTACTATATCGATCCGGCGCGCCTTCCAGGCTGGACCGATCTGGACGCGGAACTGAATGGGCACTCGAACCAATGGCAGATCTATATTGATCCGGTCTTGGTGAATGTGGCGCCGATCGACGTGCCGGCGACAATCGACAACATCCTGGTGAATGCGATCACAAACGCGATCGACAATCTGTTCCCGTCGTGGCTGCCGGGCTGGGCGGTCGACATTATCATGGCGTTCCTGGGTCCGATCGCGAACTTGATCACGGACCTGCTGGGGATCACGACCAGCATTGCCGAATGGCTCTCCAATCTGTTGGGCAATCTATTCGGGCTGCTTTCGCTGTTGGAAACCGCAATCGCGGATTATTTCGCCAGCAAGTATCCTCTCTATCAGTTCGAAGATCCGTTCCCGATTCTTCCGGCGAGTGGTGGGCTCATCCCGGTTAAAATTCCAATCCGGAATCTGGCCGCAACCATCGATTCTCAAGAAATGATTGTTCAAGCGAATGTGGGTGCATAGCCATGAAACTGACCTTCGATCAGAATCTCTTTACGCAAATCGGATTGGACAGCGGTTCCCTCACCATGCTGGGAGGAGTGACACACCGCTTCCTGGAACCAGGCCAATACAGAGGCGTCGTGTATCGGAACGGCGAAAATCTAGCGGACTTCTATGTCAATGTGGACAAGAACAGTCCGGTCGCGCAGGCGAACATTGATCTGGCAGCCTTCGAGCCGACACAGGCGGCCGCGGCAACAAGCACCACGGGCAGCACCTGCAATTGTCAGGGGGAGAGCGCGAAGGCGGGAACGAAGTTCGAGGTCAACCCCAAGGGATACGCGGTGTTTCACGTCTCGGCGGGTGCGGGGGGGTATGCCGTGCGCGTGAGCAAGGCTGCGGAAGATCCCAAGCAGCAGAATCCATTCGATAGCCGTGAGCTGAAGGGCGACGATATCTTTTCAGCTGTCATTCTGCGGCCCGGAACATATTCCGCTACGAACACGCTGGGCGGCAAGGAGAAGGGCAAAATCATCGTCGGCTATCCAAAGATCGGTAAGACGGCCTATCGCCCGTCCAGTCCCGTCAAGGTTGCGTGTTCCGAGCGCGGCTTCGAACCTGGCAAGCTGGAACTTCAGCCGGGACAGGCCATTCTGTTCCATGCTGCTGTTCCTACTCGCATCACGCTTGAACTGACCAAGGCGGACGATGGTCCTGCCGACCGCGCTGCGCACGTCAGGTCTGGATGGAAAAAAGCGGCACTCCCAGACAAGAAAAAAAAGAAGGCCTAAAGGGAGATCGATTGGCCATGCTAGAGAACCTTCCACCGCGCGAAGGCACGGACAGCTCCTGGTACGATCTCATCGGCGGCCAACTCCAGGCGCTGATCCCAAAGTTCGGGCTCGGGCAGGCGTCTCCGCAATTATATCGGGCATATGAGCTGATTTGCCGCGCATCCCTGGGCGGCTGTCCCGTCGCGATGGCAACACAATCCTCTACGCTGAACCTCGACGGAACGCCGATTCAGTTTGCTCTCGCCCTGGGACACCAAACCATGCCGTTGCAATTTCTGAGCGAGGCCGGCAATCCAAGCCAGTCCTATCCCGAAACAAGGGAATTCATCGAGGGAACGGTGCGCGCATTGTCGGCATTGCTCCAACTGAAGGGAGACATTGATTCCATTGTTGCGCTGATCCACAGAGTTTCGAGAGTGAATCCCCGCGAGATCGATCCCGATCGCGGTGGTACTTTCTGGGTCGGCGCCGGTTTTGCGGCGGAAGGAAAGGCCGGAGTGAAAATCTACATTAACGGAAAAAGTGGCGCGGAGAATGAGCGCTGGTCCAGATTCGAGGAGTTCGCGGCATCTTTTGGAGCGCTTAAAAAGCATCGGGAAATCAGGCAATTACTGGCAGGCGATATGAAGCCACTGGGGATGGCGGTCTCACTTAGCCAGAACGAGGGCCCAAACGACAGGATTTATCTCAGC
>JAJZIF010000306.1 GCA_021810735.1 Acidobacteriota bacterium | reverse complement strand
ATTTCAATGGACAGGTACTAACGAGAAAATAAAACCGCTAAGGAAAAATTCAATGCGAGTTTTTCCGCAGCCTGTTTAGCCCCTGAGTGCTGCCGTTCGATTTACTTCCATGAATCGAATTGTTGAATGAACTTCAGACTCAGGACACTTGAGCGGGTTTACAGATACTGCAATCAAAATGGAAGAATCCAGAGGGCGATTGCAGCATTTACGATGCGGGTATCGTCGCGATTTCTCGCCACGAAATGACGATACAAACTGTAAACCGGCTATAGAGCATTTCGCGGCTAGGAGCGATTCCGATTTTTCACGGTGGCTTCCCACAGTCCGTTCAAGTACACGGCACCGAGAGCACGATCGTAGAGTCCATAGCTTGGGTTGCCTCGCTCTCCCCAGATCATGCGACCGTGGTCCGGCCTCGCATACCCGTCGAACCCATTCTCAGCATAGGCGCGAATAATGGCGGCCATATCCAGTGAACCGTCCGCCGACCAATGCGCCGTTTCCTGAAAATTACCGTGCGCATCGACTTTGATGTTGCGAAGGTGCGCAAAGTGAATGCGCTTCTCTCCGCCAAATTCCTTGACCATGGCAACGACATCGTTCCGCACGTCGGCGCCCAACGCTCCGGAGCATAATGTCAGTCCGTTCGCGGCCGAATCCACCGCGTCTAAAATACGCCGAAGATCATTCCTGTTTTTCACGACGCGGGGCAGACCAAAAATCGGTCGCGGCGGGTCGTCCGGATGGATGGCCATCTTGATGCCGACCGATGTTGCCACAGGAATTACCTTCTGCAGAAAGTACTCGAGATTTCGCCACAGATCTTCTTCTCCAACAGACGTATACGCATTCATCAGGCTGCGAAATTCTTCCGCCGTATATCTTGCGTCCCAACCCGGCAGTGCGACTCCTTTGCCAAGTTCGACACTGAACGCAGCATCAACATCGAACGCGGTACTCGTCGAGCCATCGGGGAGTTTGAGGTCCAGGCTCGTGCGCATCCACTCAAACACGGGCATAAAGTTGTAACAAACAACCTTGACGCCAGCAGATGCCAGGCGTTCCAAGGTCTGGCAATAGTTTTGGATCCACTGGTCGCGGGTCGGCTTGCCCAGCTTGATGTCCTCATGAAGTCCTACGCTTTCGACCACCTCGAACGCGAAACCATGGGCTTCAATCGAGCTTTTCAGCGCGAGGATTTTATCGACCGGCCATGCCTCTCCGAGCGGTACATCGTAAAGTGCGGAGACGATGCCATGCATCCCTGGAATTTGCCGGATATGTTCCAGCTTGACCGGATCGGATTTCCCGTACCACCGAAAACTCATCTTCATTGCGGCATCCATCCTGTGTGGACTTGAGGAGGTAAATTCAGCATGGAAAAGCTGCTGGCATTACGACGAGATACACCGCTGCTTTTGTCGGCCAAGGTGGTCGATTTCCAGTTCAACCGTGTCGCCGACCTTCAGATATTGCGGCGGTTTCATTCCGAGACCCACACCGGGCGGCGTTCCGGTTGAGATCAAATCTCCTGGCTCGAGCGTCATGAACTGCGACAAATAATGCACCAGGAAAGCAGGATTGAAGACCATCTTCGCCGTCGTCCCGTTCTGGCGCAGGTCCCCGTTGACCCACAGTTTCATGTTCAGTGCGTTCGGGTTCTCGATCTCGTCCGGCGTTGCCAGCCACGGCCCCAGAGGGTTGAACGTGTCGCAACTTTTTCCCTTGGTCCATTGGCCGCCGCGCTCCAGTTGAAAAGCGCGCTCGGAAACATCATGGCTCAGGCAATATCCGGCGATATGCGATTGCGCCGCATCCACTGAAGCGATGTACCTAGCTTGCTGCCCGATCACCACACCCAGCTCCACCTCCCAATCTGTCTTTTCGCTTCCCCGCGGAATTTGCAGATCGTCACAGGGACCGACCACGGTATTCGACGCTTTTAGAAAGACAATCGGCTCGGCGGGAATCGGCATTCCAGACTCCGCCGCATGATCGGAATAATTCAGTCCGATGCAAATCACTTTACCCGGACGGGCCACAGGCGCAGCCCAACGCTCGGTTTTTGGGACGGTTGGCAGGGATGACGCGTCACGCTGGAGAATTCCTCCCAGGCGCTTGACATCGCTCGACCCGAAGAACGCCCTGTTCCAGTCTTCAAAATGGGCGGACAAATCGAGGCGGCTTCCATGGCTGTCCATTACTCCAGGTTTTTCATCGCCGACCCGGCCGAATCGTATCAATCGCATACGGATAGTTTCTCCTGAAAATCGCGAAGCTGGATAAGTTCTATTGTAATTCCCTGGCGCTATAAGGTTCCGTGTATCGATTCATCCCCGCGCCAATTTCAAAGAGACATTCCTCCATCGATTTGAAACGCCGATCCGGTCACAAAGCTGGCGTCGTCGGAAACCAGATAGAGCGCAGCCTTGGCCATCTCCTCAGCGGTCCCGAGCCGCCCCAATGGCTGCCGCGCAATGAACTGCTTCGTCATTTCCTCGGTATTTCCCCTGGCGCTCAGGCGCGCTCGCAACGACGGTGTGTCCGTCGTTCCCGGGCAAAGACAGTTCACGCGAATTCTGTCCGCGGCGTAGTCGATGGCCATGGATTTCGTCAGCGAATAGATGGCACCCTTGGTAGCGGTGTAAAGAGCGCGATCCGCGACCACGCGAAAGGCTGTCGTCGAAGAGGTGTTCAGAATGACGCCGCCTCCTTGCTGCAAAAATGCCGGAATGACCGCCCGGCTGAACAGGAACATGCTTTTCACATTGATGGCAAAGGAGCGGTCCCATTCTTCTTCCGTCAGAGTATGGATCTTGCCCCCCCCGACGATCCCGGCGTTATTGAAAAGTATGTCGACCTTGTTCCAGCGAGCCATGACTTGCTGGACCACTCGTTCCACTTCCTCGGCGGAAGAAACGTCTGCGGTCAGCGCCTCCGCACTGCCACCGTTGCGACGGATTTCCTCCACCAGGCCCGCATTGCCAGCCTGGTCGCAATCGACCGCCGCAATGCTCGCGCCTTCCTTTGCGAACAGCAGGCTGGAGGCGCGGCCAATACCTGCCGCCGATCCCGTGATGACAGCAACCTTCCCCGCCAGTTTCCCTTCCGTGCTCACTCTTTCCCCTCCGTTCCAATGCCGGATTCCTGAAATCCCATGCCGCCGGTCGGCACCAGCAGCCCTCCATCCACAATCAAGCTGGTCCCAGTAATAAACGATGCCGCGTCGCTGGCGAGAAACGCGATCGCGTTCGCAATTTCTTCAGGGCGAGCGATGCGACCTAGAACGTGCATCCTGCCCAGCGCCTGGATCAATTTTTCTGGTGAGCCTGTCATTTCCGCTGCTCCACGCAACAACGGCGTATCGACCGCTCCCGGACACACGCAGTTTGCCCTGATATTTCTGGAAGCGAAATCCAATGCGACCGAGCGGGTGATCCCCACCAGCGCATGTTTGGCGGCTACGTAGGCGGCAGAGTTGTTGACGGCGGTAAAGCTCTGCACGGACGCGACGATCACAATGGCCCCGCCCCCGGACGCGAGCATGGCTGGAATAGCGAACTTGGTCGCGTGGAAACATCCCTTGACGTGGACATCGAATGTTTCGTCCCAGACCTTGGCGCTTGTGGATACCACATCGCCATAACGCTGGATGCCGGCATTGCTGACCAGCACATGGAGCGCTCCATAACGATCCACGACCTCCGCCATTGCCTTTTGCATTTGCGATTCCACTGCAACATCACACGGATGAAAACTCGCCCGGCATCCTCTCTCTCGAAGCGTCCCGACCGTTTCCTCCGCGACTTCCGCATTGCGGTCCAGAACGGCAACAGAAGCGCCGAGTTCGCATAACTTCAGCGCAGTCGCTGCGCCAATGCCGGTCGCGCCCCCGGTAACGACCGCAATTTTTCCATCCATTCGCATCATGCTTTCCTCCTGTCTTAACACCTGCGCGCCAATTTGATTCGCCAAGGATCAGACCAAGTCCCGGCATCTTTTGTTTTCAGGCAATTATATGGGGCGGTTGACCCCACATGGCATGACCTCAAAATCCGTGCATCCTCATCCTTGGATCTCAACTGTTCCTCATTTGGCCAGAAGAATCCCTCGCGCGGGCACGCTGCGGGATTGGCGAGTGAAGGCAAACCAAGTGGACTCAAACGCAGGGGCTGAATGGAAAAAAGAAATCTGGAGCCGACGATCGGACTTGAACCGATGACCTGCTGATTACGAATCAGCTGCTCTACCAACTGAGCTACGTCGGCGTTTTTAGAATCAATAATTTACAGACAGTACAAAAAATTAGGCCCATGATAGCCCATTGAGATATGGTTAGCCCCAGTACAAGTGGCGAAACTCAATACCGTAGCCATCGACAATGATGATATCCAAGGCACGATACAAGCAGGGTACCATCCGCCGAAGACAGACCGCAACGGGCTGCAATGGGGGTTTACCGTTAGCGGGGTAGCTGCCTCTTGCTTATCCGGTTGTTTCAGCAAAGTACCAGATGTTGTGGTCAATTTAGAATGGGCGACCCTACTACCATAATCCGTCGGTAAGGTTTGAAAGGGGTTGCGGCGAGGGGGATTTGGATCGCTGACAGGAGTTTCCGCAGCGCATCTGGCCTGCAAATAGGCTTCTATGAGACGGCCGCCGTCTCCGGTCGCTGGTCAACCCTCCAGCGTCGCTTCAAGACATAGTTCCACCTTGGTCGATCAAAATCGGCTCAGGAAAATCCGTCGATACGCGTGCCGCAGCCTTCTCTCATGTAGCGATCGGCAGCAGTCGCAAGGCCTCCTTCCATAGGGCAATGCGCTCTTCCAATGTGGCCCGCCGCAGCCGCATTTTCCGCGCATGTTGCACCAACCGCCCCGCCGTGTTGATGATCAGAAAGCGCAGCCGCTTGGGCCGGGCACGCACCAGCTCCGCAGGCAGCGCGATGCGCTTCAACGCCGTCAGCACATTGTGCGCGATCGCCGCCAGCCGCAGCCAGGCTGCATTCGCGCCAAAGTATTTGCTCGGCATCACGCCTCCGGCCAGCTCGTTCTTCAGCACGTCAGGCACCGCTTCAATCGTCCCCGCCTTCTCCCGATGCCACTGGATCAGCCGTTCCGCATTCCACTCCCACAGGTTGCTCAGCACGGCAAAATGCTTCACCCGATTGCCGTCGGCAAGCAGTTCCTCCTGCCGCGGACGAATGCGAATCGCCACGTAGCGCGCAGTGGCTGCGTGTCTTTCTGCCGCGCTCGCCTTCATAGGTGCTGAGCGCCTGCTGCTTGTGGCTTTCGATGATGGTCGCGTCCTGGTCCACCGTGGCGATG
>JAJZIF010000305.1:4281-5346 GCA_021810735.1 Acidobacteriota bacterium | reverse complement strand
CAGAAAGATGCCGTTCTCCAAAACCAGCAAGCCGATCACCTGCATCAGAGCCTTCTTCCGGCTCACCATGAGAAAGCCGCCGGTAAGAATGATGGCCGTGGCGGCAGCCAGCATTTCAGAGTCAAGAGCAAAAGCGCGGGCATAAGGTTGAACCACCGCGAAGGCAAGCAGGATCAGGGCGGCAACGATAAAGACCGATTGCGCCGGCGTGGTGGAGGCACTGACGTTCTGACTAACCTTAAGGCGTCGCGAGATGCGCAGCAGAACGTAAGGGATGGCCAGCACCTTTACCAGCAACACCAGGGCTGCAACCAGAAGCACGCCGCTGGAGTGATACAGAAAGGCCGAAGCGATGATCTGCGCCATAATCACCAGGCATTGTGCCGTAAAGAGCGCAATGCAGGTCGCGGTCCGCCGGGCGGCTGCAATCAACAGCACGGTAATGAACAGGAATACGGCGGATGACGCCAGAGTCTTGGCCGCGGCAAATTCAACCAGGCCCATCTTCACCTCGTAAATGCGGTGAATACCACCGCCAGAACTGAAAGCGCACAAGCGGTACCGAGATATTCCGGCACCAGGTACATGCGAAGTTTCGCCACGCTGCTTTCCAGCGCGGCCAGCGCAACGGCCAGCAATGCAATCTTCAGCAGATAGCACAGTAGCGCGATTGCCAACGCAACAGGAGAAATGGTCGCGGCCACTCCCCAGGGCACGAACAGCGCAACGAGCAGCGCCAGCATAAGGTTCAGCTTGATCGCATTCGCCCATTCAATCAGCGCCAGGCTCGGACCGGAGTATTCGAGCACCATTGCTTCATGGATCATGGTGAGTTCCAGATGCGTGCTCGGATTGTCGACGGGGACGCGCCCCGTTTCCGCAATCGTGACCAGCACCAACGCAACGCAGGCAAAGGCGTGAGCTGGCGACAGCACAAACGGCGCGCGGCTGATTGCCCAGCGCACGATGGAAGCGATGCTGGCGCTGTGCGAGACGACAGCGATGGCGATGAGGCCAAGCAGCAGCGGCGCCTCAGCAAGCGCGGAGACCAGCGCTTCGCGGCTC
>JAJZIF010000305.1:0-4271 GCA_021810735.1 Acidobacteriota bacterium | reverse complement strand
GCGCCCATTCCGCCGAACGAACTGCCTCCGTCCATTGCTCCCAGGACTAGAAAGAACCGGGCCAATGCCAGCAGGTAGACCAGCAGGATAAAGTCGCCGCGATCGCCAAGCAGAGCGGATACGTGCAGTACCGGCACGAACGCCGCGGCCATCAGCGTCGCGGCGAATAGAATGACCGGACACAGGCGGAAAAGCAACGAGGCCGTCGATGGGACCAGGTCTTCTTTTCTAAACAGCTTCCATAGGTCGGCATAGGGCCGGAACACACTCGCGCCACGACGATTTTGGATACGGGCCTTGATGCGAGCAACCACACCGCGCAGCAACGGAGCCGTGCCTACGATCAACAATACCTGGATCAAGCTGATGGCCAATTTCATGCAAACCTCATGTAAATCAGCGCAGCCATCAGCGCAAGAAACATGTACAACAGATACACCTGAACATTGCCCGTCTGCATTCGCCGCAATCTCTTGCCGGCGGTTACGACGCCGTTCAGCATGGGCCGATACAGCGTGCGCTCAAATGAGGTGGTGCGCACCGAGCGATAGGAGATCGAGGACGGAAAGAATGGCTGATCGAGCGGCAGAATTTCCACCGCGCGATCGGGCTTGTACACCCGCGCAAAGACCTTGCGCAGCGGCTTTGAGAACGACGTGGCTGTGTATTGCATCCGGCTATCCAGACCAGGTAATCCGCATGCCCAGGTGGGAGTTGTACGAAAGCGGCGCCGAAAAAGCAGAAACACAGCAATCGCGCCCAGGAGAAAAGCGGCCAGCCAGGGAAGTGTCTGAACCAGAGCGCCAACGGGAGCCGGAGTGACGGCCCCCGGGATAACTTGCTGCACGACATTGGCAATGAGGCCCAGCACAGTTCCAGGCGCAACGCCGATGATGATGCACGCTGCGGCCAACACGGCCATGCCGCTCTGCATCGGCCAGGAAACCTCGCGTGCGTGAAGCGCTTCCGAGCTGCGCGGGCGGCCCAGAAATGTTACGCCATAAACCTGAGCAAAGCAGGCGGCGGCCAGCCCTCCCACCAGCGCAAGCACGCCGGCCACCAATGGCAGCACGATTGCCGCGGTCATACCCGCCAGCTCCCCGCCGGCAATGAAGCTGCGAAAGGTAAGCCATTCGCTGATGAACCCGTTAAACAGAGGCAGCCCCACAATGGAGCAACAGGCAATCAGAAAGGCTGTTCCGGTCACGCGCATCTTCCGGAGCAGGCCGCCAAGCTTCTCCATGTTCTGCGTGTGGGTGGCATCGGTGACCGACCCGGCGCCCAGGAACAGCAGGCTCTTGAAGAGCGCATGATTGAGCGAGTGCAGAAGCGCGGCCGTCAGCGCCAGCGCCGCCCACTCCGGCGCATGCTTGAAGTTGAAGACCATGGCCGCGCCAAGGGCCATATAAATGATGCCTATGTTTTCAACGCTGGAATAGGCGAGCAGACGCTTCAGATCGCGCTCCGAGATGGCATAGAGCACGCCAAGCAGGGCGGAGAGCGCGCCGGCCACCAGCACCACATATCCCCACCACGCCGGCCCCGATCTCAGAAAGTCGAAGGTCAAGCGAATGAAGCCGTACACCGCGGTCTTCAGCATGACTCCCGACATCAAAGCTGAAATCGGGCTTGGCGCAATGGGGTGAGTCTTCGGAAGCCACAAATGCAGCGGGACGAGGCCGGCCTTGGTGCCAAACCCGACAAAGGCCAGAAGAAAGAGCGCTGTCCGCACCACCGGCGTCAGCAATGGCGCACCGGTGCGCAATGAGCTGAAGTCGAGACCCGCCGAGTGCGGCAGAAAAAGAAGGAACGCACCCACAACGGCGCCCGCGCCCACGTGCATCATAAGCAGATAGATGAATGTATTCTTGCGCCGCTCGCCCTCGCACCCATCAATCATGACGAGAGCCGCGGAAAACAGCGTCATCAGTTCCCATCCGAAGAGAAAGGCAAAGATGGTAGAGGCGGCAACAACTACGACCATGGAAAGCAGGAACAAGGGCAGAAGCACCCAGAGCCAAAGCCGTCGCCGCTCACCATAGTGCCGCTCCACATATGAAGCCGAGAAGAGCACAACCGGCGACGCAACCGCGCAAATCAGAAAAAGAAAGTATGCGCTGAGGCGATCCGGAGCAAGCTCGAACTGAAGCGGAGCAAAGCAAGTTAGATCCAGAGCAATATTGCTGCCATGCACCAGCACCTGAAGCGCCGCAACAAGCCCTGAGAGCAGCGCAAAGAGAAGCAGCCATGCCGGCAGATGGCGCGCTCGCTTCCATCGCGCCGACATCAGCGCGAACACGGGAGCGGCAAGCAATCCCCCTGCAAGAAAATCAAATGGGAGTGCAATCATGATGATTTAGCTCTAAGATTCATGGGCCTGCATACAAGGGAGGCATCCAGTCCTGTTAAGGGCGGATCTCCGCACCTGACTTATGGAGAGAAATACAGAGGGCTTCACTTCTTCGTCACAGGACTCAATTGCGCCAGAAGATCCCTGACATCGATCAACTGGTTGTTGAAGATTCGTTTAGCAACGTCCAACAGACGAAAAATCTCCGGATCTCGTGCGGAATAATACACGTTCTGTCCTTCTTTGCGGCCAGTCACTATATTACTTTTGCGCAGAACGGCCAGTTGCTGCGATAAAGTAGTCTGCTCCACTCTCAGCTGAGTGCTCAGTTCGTTCACACTAACTTCACCTTTGCGTAAGGCATCTAAAATCTTGATGCGCAACGGATGAGCCAGCGCCTTGAAGAACTCGGCCTTAAAGTGCGATAGTTCTGACATATGTACATGCAAATGTTTGCATATAATCGCACCAATGTCAAGGTCTGCCCTGAAATGCTCCGCGTTCCTGGCTGAGCACTGGTGCGCTTTCAATCCAAAAGACCGCCGGTAACGCCTGCATTCTCTTTGGCGGGCCGTCGCATGCAGTCCGCACTCGGCTCGTGCGCAACTGAGTCAGCCTCAACATCAGGCATTAGTCGAGGCTTCTCTTCGCGCGCAAACTCAGTCTTTTGCGCGCAAATACAACGCTATCCGCGGCTTTCTTCCAGTTTGATTGCGCGCGGGAATAGCATATTGTTTTCCAGATGCACGTGCTGGTGCAGATCTCTCTCAAACTCCGATAGCGACTGGTAGAACCCGCGATACGTGGGGCAAGCTCCCGCGGGCGGGTCAAATCCGTTGCTCAGTTGGCGAATTTCCGCCATCGCCGAGCCAGCCGCGTCGTGCTCGGTCATCATCACCCGAATTGGGTTGCGCACGGACCCGAAGCATCCCGCAGCCTGCGGGCCACCACGGGCGGTGCTCCGCTCCAGATTGACGATATAGGGGAACAGCATCATTTCTTCCTTGCTCAGGTGCTGTAACAGATCATCTCCAACCGACTCGATCAACCGCTGGATCTGCCCAAGCTCAGGACGCGTGTCACCGTGCCGCGCCATAACTCTTTCCGCCAGCGCGTTAAGCCGCGGCAATTCAGCGCGTATATATGCATGATGGGTATTCACGATATGCGCACAGATCGATTCCAGCGAAGCGGTCTTCCATTCGTAAGCTTGCTGCGGCGCTGCTTGTGTGGCATTTTCGATCGCCGTCAAAACGGCTTCCAGATCGATCGAATGCTCTTCGCATGCCTGAGTCAGCGGCTTGTTTCCGCCGCAGCAGTAGTCGATTCCGAAGTTTTCAAAGACGCGAATGGATGCAGGACTCTCCAGGGCAATCTCGCGGACCGTCGTTTGAGGGGTGGCCATAGAATTAATCTCCTGTAGACAAAGCTATCCCGGCCCGCGAGGAGACGCTGCGACAAAAGTCACTGCCTGGCTTGCAATCCATCCCCGATTTACGATGGTGCGCAAATGCCCATTCAGAATCCGATGCTTGCTCCACCGTCGACCGGCAGCATCACACCATTCACGAAAGACGCCGCGGGGGAAGACAGATAGACCGCGGCCCAGCCTATGTCAACGGGCTGGCCAAAGCGGCCCTGGGGCGTGCGCGAGAGAATCTTCGCAATGCGCGTCTCATCGCCGTCCAGAGCCTTGTGCAGCATCGGCGTTTCGATCCAGCCGGGCGCGATGGCATTTACGCGGATGCCCTCAGGGCCCAACTCCGCGGCCAGGGAACGCACCATGCCCGAGACAGCGGATTTCGCGGCGGAGTAGGCGACAACGTTCGGCATGCCGATGAGGGACGTCATCGAGGCAATAAAAAGGATGCTTCCCCGTCCTTGCCTGCGCATCCCCGGCACGACCGCGCGCGTCAGCGCA
>JAJZIF010000304.1 GCA_021810735.1 Acidobacteriota bacterium | reverse complement strand
CCAGACGGTTTCACCATCGCGTTTCAGATCGCTGAACGAATAGGACGCTGGCTCGGTTTTCAGCAGATAGTCCATGACTAACTTTCCTTCGCCTCTGGCTGGGCAAGAAATGCCCGCGTATTCACTAACGGCCGATCCAACGCGCGCACTCGATCGATGTATACGGGCGCTGCCGCGCCTTCCGAGAGAGGCTGGCACGCCTCCTGGATCGCCAGCATTTTGGCTTCCGCATCATCCAGATAGTGGAGCAGCACGGCTTCGGGAATCATGGGGAGCTTGGGCGATCCGAATTCGAACGATCCATGATGACTCAAAATGATGTGCTCGACCAGAGTGTGGATGTGCTTGGGAAATCCCGGCAGGCATTTCACTTTTTCATCGAGCAGCCGCGTGGCGATGGAGATATGACCGATCAGTTGTCCTTCCAGCGTGTACTCAAAACCGCGCCCCCAACTCAGTTCGTAAATCTTCCCGATATCGTGCAGAACTGCTCCCGCCAGCAGCAGGTCGCGGTGAATCAGCGGGAAATGGCTGGCCGCCAGATCGCAGAACTGGATCAGATCGACAACATGTTCCAACAGGCCGCCGATCCAGGCATGGTGCATAAATTTTGCCGCTGGCGCAGCGCGGTAGCGCCGCGCAATTTCCGGATCGTCGAGGAAAGCAAATACCAGTCGTTTCAAATCCGGATCGGAGAAGCTGTTTACCGATGACCGGAGTTCCGCCCACAGTCCTTCGATATCGCGCGTCGTCTTGCGCTGGAAATCTCCCAGATCAATTTGGGCTGGATCGAGCCGCGTGATTTCCGTCACCCGCAGTTGGAGCTTGCCGTTGAATTCATCCACGCATGCGCGCACATCTACAAAGTCATTCTGTTCGAACTTTGCGGACCACGTCTCGGCGTTGTCCCACACGCGTCCATCCAGTCGTCCGGTGCGGTCGCACAATGTCAGGGAAAGATACTTGGCAGCGCCATCGCTTCGGTCGCGCAGTTGTTTCTGCGCCACCAAGAAGTGTGAGCGTATGTTACTACCGCGATGCCTGGCGGCATCAGCAAGGAAGAAATCTTTCATGCGCTCCTCTTCCGGAATGCGGCTAGCGGGCAACCTTGGTTGCCGCGGCCCGCGCCGAGTATCGCAATCGGCAAAGCGAAAGGAACCTACTGTGGCTGTTCAGTCGATGAAGAAGAAGCCGGGCCGGGAGATGACGTCTCGCCGCTGCTTCCAGAGGACGACGCTGGGGACATCGACGTGCCTTTCCCCTTGTCTTGTTCCCCTTTTTTCTTTTCGTCGCTCAAACGCGTTTTCTCGCCGTTGCGGACCGTGACCTTCTTTTGTTTCTTCTTCGCCGTCGCGGTGGACCCATTCAACCCCAACGCTGCGTCCTGCACCTTCGCATTTTCAGCCTCGACGGGGGACAGGCTTGTGGGCTTGGCATTGTCGCGCTTGACCGTCTTCACCTTGGAGCTAGTCTTGTGCTTCTTGTTCGTGCGCCGTTCCGCCTTAGTGTTGGCCTCATCACTGAAACGCCATTTGCCTACTTTGGGCTGCGTGATCAAAGGCGCATGTTCCAGATCCGGTCCGAGTGGCTGCACGTCGGAGGCGGTCGCGGTTTCCGCTGCCACACTCGCCGAACTTGCGGCGGATGCTGGCTCATTCGGAATGGCCGACGTAGCAACCTGCTCGGCTGATACCGGGGCAGCTGGCGCGCGACCGAAGCGAAACTTCACGGGCTTGGGTTCATTCTTCTTCGCGTACGCATTTTTTCCATGCACAACAGACGCGGTTTGAACCGCTGGAGACGCTGTTCCCAGGGCCGGGGCAGACGCTACCTGGGTAGCCGTGTTCTTCATATGAACAGTACCGCGCCCGTAACGGACCTCGCGAGTCTTGACCTTCTTCTTTTTCTTCTTCGGCTGGGGTGGGGTATAGGCTGCAAACGTCGGCTTGGATTCATTGGGGCTGGCGCCAGAGTCGATGTACCCAGGCCGTATGTCGATATAGGCCTCATCGCGCAGGCGAGTGAGATACTGCCGCACAGCAGGTTCGATCTTTTGCATGTAAAGCGCCTGCTCAATCTCCGGCTCAGCCTTCTGCAGCGGCTCGGCGCCCCCTGGAGTGTGCGCCGTGACCTGGAGAAGAATGTAGCCCTGCCGGGTGCGAATCGGCGCTGTATACCCCCCCACAGGGAGATCGAAGGTCTGGTCTTCCAATACCTTCGCCAAAGCGCCGCGATGAAATTCGCCCAGATCCCCACCTTGTTGCGCTGTTGGACCGGAGGAATATCGTTTCGCCAGTTCAGTAAAACTTGCGCCGGCTTTCAGCTTGGCTTCCACTTCTTTGGCTTTGGCGTCCGCGGCGGCTAGTTCGGCGCTGGTAGGGTTTTCACTCGTCGGAATCAGGATTTCGTTCAGGCGAACGGATTCCTGGCGGGTGAAGCTGTCTAAGTGGTCCTGATAGTATTTTTGAATTTCCGCCTGAGACAGTTGCAACTTGCTGCCAACCTCGTCCCGCACCACCTGCTGAGTAATGATGCTGTTGCGAATGTTGGCTTTGAAATCCTCCCACGAAATACCCTGCTGCTCCACTGCTTTTTCCAGATCGTCGAGAGAGTCGAGATGGTTCTCTTTACGAACCTCGTCCAATCGCTTGATCAGCTCGGTGTCCCCGGTGATTCCTAGTTGCTTGCCTTTCGACAGCAGTAGCTGCTGATCGATCAGGTCTCGAAGAAGGGTTTTTTGGCTACTGTTGATCTGATCAATGGTCCAGTTGTTCTGGCGTGCCTCCTGGGCCAACTGCGTCTGGGCGCGGGTCAGGTCGTCATTGGTAATGACCTGATCGTTGACACGGGCAATGATCTCCACCACCGGAGTTCCGTACAAACTGGTCAGATCGTTCGAATTTGAATCCAGATTGGTGCTGGCACCGATTGTCGGGGCTCCCTGGACAGGGGCATCGCCGGTTGTTTGCGCCGCGCCGCGAAAGCACAGGGTAACGACGACAGCAAGAGGAAGAACAACGCGCACAACTGGTCGAAACTTCATTTGTTAACTCATACCATCCATGCCTGCTGCGCCATGACATCTAGAATCCGGTGGCTTTATTGCAAGATCGGTGCCGGTTCGGATATGGCAACATGATGCAGGTCAATTCCGTTGCTTTCATTCTAACCGCATCCGGTGCCGCTTTCCCAGCCCATCAAAATTCAGTATCGCCGGACGCGATGGAAGTTCGCCTGAAAGCGTCCGTCGCAGCTGCGGCAATGCTACACTGAGTCTTAAGTTTATGCGGTCACCCTTGCCAGCCAACCGCAGCGTGATTCCAATCCAGGTAGCCCAAGGAACCCTAGGTTCATGACCTCCCGTACTCGTCGCTCGTTGTTCTTCGTCGTTGCGTTTCTCGTCGTCTGCGGTGCCGCCGGCGCTTTTCTCGATCGCAATGTCGGAGCACAGTCCTCCAACGACCAATCTACTCTACGGGACAGCCTCAAGCAGTTCACCAACGTCTATAGCGTTGTGGAGCAGAACTACGCCGAGCCGATGACCAAGGACTTGGTCGACACCGCGGTCTATGACGGCGCCATCCCCGACATGCTGCACGTTTTAGATCCCCATTCCAATTTTTATGATCCCAAAGCCTTTGCCGAGATGCGGGAGGAAGAAAGCGGGAAATATTACGGCGTTGGCATGCAGATCATGCAACAAAATGACAAAATTGTCGTGGTCAACCCATTTGAGGGAACGCCATCTTTCAAAGCTGGAATCCGGCCTGGAGATGTCATTGTGGCCGTGAACGGAAAGGCGATCAACGGCACCGGTCCGGACGGTAAGCCCGCCAAGGAGGCGACCACGCTGGACGTCGCCAACATGCTAAAAGGTCCGAAAGGCACGCCGGTCGACATCACAATTTCCCGGGAAGGTACACCCCAGCCGCTCGTGTTTCATTTAATTCGTGCAGAGATTCCACGCGCCAGTGTGGATCTTGCCTACGATATTCAACCCGGCGTCGGCTATATCCACATCAAGGATTTTGCCGAGGAAGAAACTGGCCAGGAAGTCGCCGCGGCCCTCCAACAGATGGGCCCGATTCATGGACTCATTATCGATCTACGCGGCAATCCAGGCGGCCTGTTAAGCGAAGCGGTCTCGGTTTCCGGAGATTTTCTTGAGAAGGGCCAGGTGATTGTCTCCCAACGCGGGCGCGCCTTTCCTCCCATCACCTATCGCGCCACCCGTGGAGAACAGGGACGAGCCTATCCGATCGTCGTTCTGGTGAATCGCGGAACAGCATCGGCGGCGGAAATCGTGAGCGGCGCACTTCAGGACCACGACCGCGCTCTGATCGCGGGAGAAACCACATTCGGCAAAGGTCTGGTGCAGACCGTGTATCCCTTGTCGGACAGCACTGCGCTGGCGCTGACAACCTACCACTACTACACGCCCAGCGGCCGGTTGATTCAGCGCAATTACACAGGCGTCTCCATGTACGACTATTTCTTTAACACTTCCGACAGGCCCCATAGCGACGCCAACCGCGAGGTCAAACTGACCGACTCCGGACGGCCTGTGTACGGCGGCGGCGGCATTTCCCCGGACGCGCACATTGACGCTCCAAAATCGAACCACTTCCAGGATGTTCTGATGGAACAGTATGCATTTTTCAACTTTGCCGACCACTACCTTGTCAATCACACCGTGACGAAAGACTTCAAGGTCGACGATTCGGTCATCAAGGACTTCGAGGCGTTCCTAACCAGCAAGCAAATTCCGTGGACGACAGAGGACATCAGCGGCGCCCGCGATTGGATCGACATGAGCATCAAGAGCGAGTTGTTTACCTCTATCTTTGGCGAACAGGCGGGACTGAAGGTACGCGCTGCATGGGACCCGATGATTGCTAAATCCATCTCGCTGCTTCCCCAGGCAGAAGCCCTGAAAGCCACTGCACAGAAGATCATCGCCATGAAGGCCGACGCCGCAACTCCCGGAAATGCGCATTAGACCGGGCAAGAACGCACATGTCATTTTGCCGAGTTGCAGACACATGATTTTTCTTGGAATTTCCGTGGACACTCCCCCAACGATTCCGCTACGCTTGGAAGCAATTTACTGTGCAGTTGGAAATTTATTCAGGGAATGGCAGCGGTCGCATCCTGGTCGCGGAACGGCAATGCTGCTACCAAATAGCTCGTCCCGTCGTCTATCCCGTAATTTCTCCAGGAGGTTGGCTTGCCACTCATAGTCATCGAGCGCAAGGCGCCATCCCAGGAATGCCGCCACGCGCTCCCAACTCTAGTCACGACGACCATTCCGGCAAGACCGCGAGGACTCCTGGATTTATGTCGGGAGCC